>CAZZDW010000003.1:0-81292 GCA_964652945.1 uncultured Phycisphaeraceae bacterium | reverse complement strand
AACCGAGGACCAAGCGATTATGAGTCGCCTGCTCTAACCGCTGAGCTACAGGGCCGAGGGGCGGAAAGCGCCCCTAGGAACGCGCCAGGGCCGCTTTCGCGGGCCGGGGCACTCGGTCTCGGCAGGCCCGGGAAAGCCCGGATACTGCTCGGATACTCCCGCCGGACCAGCGGCCCGCGGCAGCAGGAGCATGGTAGCCGAAAGTTCGCTGGTAAGGATACACCGCGGTGTGCGAACCGTGCTGGCGGACGCGAGCTTGCGGTCAGGCGTAAATGTGCACGGCGAGTTTGTCCTTCTGAATCGCCTTTCAGCCTCAAGCACCTTCTGAATCAACGGGAGGTACATCGAGTTGATGAGTCGGCGGGTGTAATAGCGCTCATATGTGCCGCGACCTTCAAACGCCCGAAACAGCAGCAGGTTCGCATCGCGCATGTTCTCCTCGCGTGCATCTCGACGAACTTCGTGTAGAAATATCGATCCAGCCTTGACGTTATTTCTTCTTTAGTAGGCGAGGGACACATCTCCACGCGCTGCATAATCGATCGCACAAAGCTCTCGTTTGGAGCCGTTTCCAGGAGTTTCTGGAATCGTGGCTCGACCACGGGCCAAAGCACGTCCGCGAACAGCCTTGTCGCCATGCCGCGGGGAACCGCCTCAAACAGGTGCGCCGGGCAATCGCCTAACCCGCACACGACCGCCTGCGCCACAGTCCGCTCCATGTCAATAAGCGGGACTGACGCATGCCGTGCGACAAACTCTAACTCGGCTTCTCGGGGAGACTTGATCCCGATATATGGACAAGCAAGGTCAGCCACGGGGTAACGATATTTGAAACCGACGTTCAGAACTTGACCTTCAGCAAACAGTTTGAGAACACGAGCATAGAGCGAGCTGATATTCTGCAACGCTCGAACCAAGCTTCCTGGATCCGCTAGAAGCTCAGGATCACGGCAGACCGCATCCGACATCAGCAAGGCGAAGCGAAGTTCGTGCGAGCTCTGGTCGGCGATATGCTCAAGACTCTTCGCCGGGATCATTTCAGGAGCGTGGCGTTTGAGAACTGCAAGCACGCCCGAACCCTTCGGGTTGCCGTGCAGCCACGTGCCATAGGTGTGAAAAGTGCGCAAATAGGCCAGCGGCTGCTCCACGACTCCCAATAGACGCACATCAGGACGCTCGCTGACGCTTCGCGTCTCGTACAAAGGCATACCGGCGAATCCAGACCGTCCTACGCTTTGGCCCATGAACCGGATCACCGCCGCGTTTGAGCAGCTTCGCGCCCATCGACAGAAGGGGCTGATGCCGTTTGTGTGCGCCGACCATCCCGCGCCCGGCACGCTCGCCGACATCCTGCTGGCGATCCAGCAGGCGGCCGACGACGACGCCAAGGCCCATGGCGGTGTCCGGCGGGTCCCGGCCGTCGAGATCGGGATCCCCTTCTCCGACCCGGTCGCCGACGGCCCGGTCATCGCCGCGGCGATGCACGAGGCGCTCAAGCAGGGATCGACGCCAGCCGGCGTCTTCGAGCAGGTCCGCCAGGCCCGGGCCAAGGGGCTCACGCTGCCGCTGGTCGCGATGGTGAGCATCTCGATCGTGCACCGCATCGGCGAAGAGGCGTTCGTTCGGCAGGCATGCCAGGCGGGGTTCGACGGCTTTATCTTCCCCGACGTGCCGCTCGAAGAGTCGCGGCGTCTCCGCGAACTGGCCGCCGCTTCGGACGCTACCGCGAGCCTGCTGGTCGCCCCGACGACCCCGGCGCACCGTGCCGTCGAGATCGCCAAGGCCTGCACCGGCTTTGTCTACGTGCTCGCCCGCAGCGGCATCACCGGCGACTCGGGAAGCCGCTCCGCCGGCTCCGCCCCGTCGCCGCGGCTTGCCGAGCGGGTCGCCGCGCTGCGGACCGCCACGCCCCTGCCGCTGGCCTGCGGCTTTGGCATCGCCGCCGCCGAGCACGTCCGCCAGACCACCGCCCCGTCACCCGCCGGGGCGGGCGCCGACGCGGCGATCGTCGGCTCGGCGCTCGTCAAACGGCTCACCCAGGCCAAGGGAGAGGGCCGTTCGCCGGCGGAGGCCGTTCGGGCGTTTGTCCAAGAGCTCCTCACGGGGCTGCCTGTTGAAAAGGGCTCAAAATAACGCCCACAGGCTGAGCCTGTGGCTTGTGGGCGCAGGAGCACTTGCCATGTCGCTCCACCCCGCAACAATGATGCTTTACAGGACGCTCACACCCCACCACCACGAGGGACGTTCATCCTGACCGCCCAGGACGCACACACCGCGGCTCACCGATGGTCTTCCGGCGCTCGCCCCCGCCGAAAGACCCGGAGAGATGTCACCACATTCTGAAAACGGAGAGGCACGCCATGTCCGGCAGCAACGGCACCCACAGCTCAGTCGCGCACCGCATCCACCTCCACGAGGCGATCTCCGCCGCCACCTCCTGGAAGACCCAGACCCAGGCCGGCATCGAGAACACCAAGGTCACCGCCCAGCGTATCGAGGAAGACTACGGCTGCGACGTCTTCAGCCAGCGCGTCATGCGCCAGCGCTTGCCGAAGGACGTCTACAAGCGCCTCATGGCCACCATCTCGCTCGGCAAGCCCCTCGACAAGCACGACGCCGACATCATCGCCGCCGCGATGAAGGACTGGGCGATCGAGAAGGGCGCGACGCACTACACCCACTGGTTCCAGCCCCTCACCGGCTCGACCGCCGAGAAGCACGACTCCCTCATCGTCCCCGACGGCTCGGGCGGGATGCTCTTCGAGTTCTCCGGCTCGGCGCTCAACCAGGGCGAGCCCGACGCCTCCTCCTTCCCCTCGGGCGGCCTCCGCGCCACCTTCGAGGCCCGCGGCTACACCGCGTGGGACTGCACCTCCCCCGCCTTCCTCAACCGCGGCGAGAACAACATCACCCTCTGCATCCCCACCGCCTTCGTCTCGTGGACCGGCGAGGCCCTCGACAAAAAGACCCCCCTGCTCCGCTCCATCGACGCGCTCTCGCAGCAGGCGCTGCGCATCCTCCGCCTGTTCGGCACCGACCACGGCGTCAGCCGCGTCCACACCACCCTCGGGCCCGAGCAGGAATACTTCCTCATCGACCGCAACCTCTACTTCGCCCGCCAGGACCTGGTGACGTGCGACCGCACGCTCTTCGGCGCACGCCCGCCCAAGGGCCAGCAGCTCGAGGACCACTACTTCGGCTCCATCCCGCCGCGCGTGCTCGCGTATATGGCCGAGGTGGAGCGCGAGCTGTACCGCGTCGGCGTGCCCGTCAAGACGCGGCATAACGAGGTCGCGCCCGGGCAGTACGAGATCGCCCCCCTCTTCGAGACGGCCAACGTCGCCTGCGACCACCAGATGCTCATCATGGAGACGCTCAAGCGCATCGCCCCGCACTTCGGGCTGCACGCGATCCTCCACGAGAAGCCCTTCGCCGGCGTCAACGGCTCGGGCAAGCACAACAACTGGTCGATGTGCACCAACACCGGCGTCAACCTCCTCGACCCGCGCGACAACACGCACACCAACATGCAGTTCCTCGTCTTCCTGTGCGCGGTCATCCGCGCGGTGGACCTGCACGCCGACCTGCTCCGCGCCTCGATCGCCTCGGCCGCCAACGACCACCGCCTGGGCGCCAACGAGGCCCCGCCGGCGATCATCTCCATCTTCCTGGGCGACATGCTCAGCGACATCATCGACCAGCTCGAGGCCGGCACGCCCAAGCGCACTCTCAAGGGCGGCTCGCTCGACCTTGGCGCGATGACCCTGCCCATCCTCCCCCGCGACACCGGCGACCGCAACCGCACCAGCCCGTTCGCCTTCACCGGCAACAAGTTCGAGTTCCGGGCCGTCGGCTCCTCGATGACCTCGGCCTGGCCCAACACGGTGCTCAACACGATCGTCACCGAGAGCCTCGACCACATCGCCACCGCGCTGGAAAAAGCGATCGGCGCCAAGCCGACGCCCGCCAAGCTCGAGGCCGCGGTCAAGACGCTGCTGAAGAAGCTCATCAAGGACCACAAGCGGGTGATCTTCAACGGCGACAACTACTCGCAGGAGTGGCACGAGGAGGCGGCCCGCCGCGGGCTGCCCAACCTGCGCGACTCGGTCGACGCCCTGCCGGTGCTCAAGGGCCGCAAGGCCGCGGAGCTCTTCCGCAAGTACAAGGTGCTCAGCAAGCCCGAGAGCGAGAGCCGCGCCCACATCTACGTGGAGAAGTTCATCAAGGAGGTGACGATCGAGGCGGAGACGATGGTCTCGATCGCGCGGACGCAGATCCTCCCCGCGGCCGTCGAGCACCAGCGGCACCTGGCCGAGGCCGTCGCCGCCACCCGCTCGGCCGACGTCGACCCGGCCGAAGCGCAGACCGAGCTGGAGGACTTCGTCGAGCTGATGAGCTCGTTCCGCAAGGCGATCGCCGGGCTTGAGAAAGCCATCGCCGGCGACGAGGCCCTCGGCCACGACGCCGACCCCTACAAGCACGCCAGGCACATCCGCGACGCGGTGCGCCCGGCGATGGGCGAGCTGCGCTCGATCGCCGACGAGCTGGAGCGGATCGTCGCGGCCGACCTGTGGCCGCTGCCGACCTACCGCGAGCTGCTGTTCATCAAGTAAGGCGAGCGCGAGCACCCGCCGCCCGCCGCAGTTGCAATCAACGAGAGCCCAGGGACGCGTCCCTGGGCTTTTTTGAATTGCTCCATAATTCTAGGGCTTTTGACCGTGAACGTTCTTCGGTTCATTGCTTGCAATGTGTTGCCATTGTTTATTGCACACTTTTGCAGTCAATCCGTCATTGAACGCCCGCGTCGTTGAGCGCTTTCAGCAGTCTCGTCTCGTCCCAGATATCAACGCCGAGTTGCCGCGCCTTGTCGAGCTTTGAGCCGGCCTTGTCGCCGGCGACGACGAAGTCGGTTTTGGCCGAGACGGAGCCGGTGACCTTCGCGCCGAGTGATTCGAGGATCTCCTTGAGATTTTCTCGCTCGTAGCGTTCGAGCGTGCCGGTGAGGACGACCGTCTTGCCGGCGAACCCCCCCCGCCTGTCGCCTTCCTTCGGGTCCGCAACGCCCCCCGTGCCGACCGGCCGGTAGTTCTTACTCGATAAATCCACGCCCATCTTCGCCAGGTCGCGGAAGGTCTTCTTGGCGACGTCGGAATGGAAGTAGGTGTGGACGATCGGCGCGGTGTTCTCGCCGAGGCCGGTCTCGTACTCGGGTTTGATCTCGTCGTCGAAGCCGAAGAGTTCCTTCCGCCGCTTGGTCGACATGCGGTTGAAGGCCATCGGCATCAGCGCCCACACCGGCGCGTCGAGGAGCGCGTCGAGGTCCTTGAACTGCCGGGCGAGCGCCTTGGCCGTCGCGTCGCCGACATAGCGGATGCCCATCCCCGCGAGCACCTTGGCGAGCCCCTGCGATTTGCTCTTCTCGATCCCCGCCAGCAGGTTGTCGACCTTCTTCTCGCCCATCCGGTCGAGGGCGAGCAGCGCCTCGCGGTGCTCGTGCAGGCGGTAGATATCCGCGAACGTATTCAACGGCACGGTGTCGGGCAGCTCTTCCCGGATCTGCGCGATGCTCTTCTCGCCGAGCCCTTCGATGTCCATCTGCTTGCGCCCGGCGAACCAGACGAGCTTCTCGAAGATCTGCGCGGGGCACTCGGGGTTGACGCATCTTCGTGCTGTTTCGAGCCTGGGGTCAAGGGGCGCATCGGGGGGGGCGGGGGGCTCGATCTCCACCGGCCCCTCGCACGCCGGGCAGTGCGTGGGCGGCACGATCTTCCTGGCGCTCTTCGGCCGATCGCTCAGCACGACGCCCGCGACGTACGGGATCACCTCGCCGGCCTTTTCGACCAGGATCGTGTCGCCCAGACGGATGTCGGTGCGTTTGTTTTCTTGTTCGGTCTCGGCGTCGCGGATGCGCCCGTAGTTGTGCAGCGTGGCGTGCTTGACGATCGTGCCGGCGAGCAGCACCGGCTCCATCGTCGCCCGCGGCGTGATCTTCCCCGTCTTGCCCACCTGGTGCTGCACGTCGAGCAGCTTCGTCGGCTTGCGCTCCGCGGGGTACTTGTAGGCGATCACCCAGCGCGGGCTCTTGGCCGTGAAGCCGAGCGTGCGCTGCAGCGCAAACTCGTCGACGCGTAGCACCATGCCGTCGGTCGCGTACGGCAGGTCGTGCCGGCGCGTCGCAAACCGCCGCACCTCGCCCAGCACGTCGTCGATCGACTTCGACGAGATCAGCAGCGGGTTGATCGGCACCCCCGCGGCTTTGATCGCAGCAAGAAACGCCGAGTGCGACGTGGCAAACGCGTCCGGCGCATCGTCGGAGACCTCGCCCCGGCCGTGTGCGAGGAAGATGAGGCGGCGCTGCGCCACCTGGCGCGGGTCGAGCTGTTTGAGCGTGCCGGCGCAGGCGTTGCGCGGGTTCATGAACGGCTCGTCGCCGTCGGCCTCGCGTTTTTCGTTGATGCGGGCGAACTCGGCGGTGGGGATGCAGACCTCGCCGCGGATTTCGAGGACGGCGGGGAGGGGGTGTTTCTTGTCGCGGGCGGGCTTGTCGTGGGGGCGCTTGTCGTGGGGGGGGGCGAGTTTGAGCGGCACCGAGCGGATGGTGCGGATATTGGCGGTGATGTCGTCGCCCTGGACGCCGTCGCCGCGGGTCAGGGCGTAGGCGAGCGTGCCGTGTTCGTAGCGGAGGCTGACGGCGACGCCGTCGATCTTGGCGTCGGCGACGATGGTGGGGAGCGTGCCCGCGGCTTTGTTCGAGCCGAAGAGCGAGCCGTCGCCGGCGTCGGCGCCGCCCGCGCCGATCCCCAGGCCGCGGCGGAGGCGGTCGTGCCACTCGCGGACGTCGGCCTCTTCGTAGGAGTTGTCGATGCTGAGCATCGGCAGCGCGTGTCGGCGGGTGGTGAAGCCGTCGATCGGCTCGCCGCCCACGCGGTGGGTGGGGCTCTCGGGGTCGTCCAGCTCGGGGTGCCGGCGTTCCAGCTCGGCCAGCTCGGCCAGCAGCCGGTCAAACTCCGCGTCGCTCATGATCGGCGCGGCGTCCACGTAGTACGCCCGGTTGGCCCGATCCAGGAGCGACCGGAGCTCGTCCACCCGTTGTTCCGCGTGCGTGATGCTCACGGGCGGATGGTAGTTCGGAGAACGCGGAGAAGCGGAGGTGCGCAGAGCCGCGGAGTTCAAGCCTGTTGTGAACACGGAGGTCACGGAGGAACACGGAGAGAAGACATGGATTGAACGCGAAGGACGCGAAGCCTCGAAGAAGAACACCCGACACGCACGCCCTCTTCGCGGCTTTGCGATAAAAAAATTCGATGCATTTCTCCGTGTTCTCCGTGACCTCCGTGTTCAAAATGTCTTGCTCCGCGTCTCCGCTCTTCTCCGCACCTCCGCGTTCTCGGTCGGGTTCTACAATGCCGCAATGACGCAGGCAGGCATCATCGACGGCAAGGCTTTGGCCGAGCAGCACCGCGAACGGATCCGGCAACGCACCGCGGCTCTGCGCGCCGCCGGCCGCTCGGTCCGGCTCGACGCGGTCATCGTCGGCTCGGCCGACAACGCCGCACGGGTGTACGCCGAGAACCAGGGCAAGACCTGCCGCGCCGTCGGGATCGACTACCACCTGCACGAGCTGCCGGTCGGCGCCGGCGGGGGGTACGACGACATCGCCGGGCGGGTGCTGCTGCTCAACACGCGCGAGGACGTGCACGCGATCATGGTCCACCTGCCGCTGCCCGAGGGCGTCGACCCCTACTCGATCCAGCGGCTCATCGACCCGGATAAAGACGTCGAGGGCGTCAACCCCGCCAACATCGGCAACGTCGTCTACGGCCGATCGTCGCTGGCCCCCTGCACGGCGCTGGCCGTCATCAAGATGCTAGAAACGACGCCCATGTGGAGCGGCGGGGCCGGCGTCGGCGCGACCTCGCGCGGCGGGGGCCTCCGCGGCAAAAAGGCCGTCGTCGTCGGCGCGGGGGACGTCGTCGGCAAGCCGATCGCCGTGCTGCTCATGCGGCAGGAAGCCACGGTCGTCTCGTGCAACAAGCACACCGACCAGCGCGACATGGCCGAGCTCTGCCGAAGCGCCGACATCGTCGTCGCGGCGGCCGGCGTGCCGGGGCTCGTCAAGGCCGACATGGTCCGCCGGGGGGGGGGGGCGGTGGTCATCGACGTCGGCGTCAACCGCGTCGCGGGCGAGGACGGCAAGATGCGCACCGTCGGCGACGTGGATTTCGAACCCGTCCGGGCGGCGCTTGGCGCACACGGCTGGATTTCTCCCGTGCCCGGCGGCGTGGGGCCGATGACCGTGGCGATGCTCCTCGAAAACGTCGTCCTCGCCGCCGAGCGATGAAGCCATGACCCACAGGCCACCCCGCATCCTCCTCCTCGGCGACACCGCCCGTTTGGCGTTCCAGCGGCACGTCGCCGAAGCGCTCAGGGCCGACGGCCTGGCGGTCGTCTTTCCGGAGGCCTCGACCGGGCGTGCCGCGTGCCTCGAAGACACGCTCGAGACCTACCTCGACCGCTTCGACCCGGACATGGTCTGCTTCGCCGCCGCCCCGATGGCGCGCGAAGAGCTGCTGATGCCCTCACCGGCCCCCGAGCCCGAGGCGGCCTCGATGTACCGCTCGCAGCTCCAGCGGATCGCCGAACGGTGCGTCCGGCGCTGCGGCCGGCAGGTCGTGTTCGTCTCGATGGCCCCGGTCGACGCCGAGCGGCTGGCCCGCCGGGGGCCGGCGTGGGCCCGGGCGCGGGCGACGAATCTGGCGACGGAGCTGACGGCCGCCGACCAGATCGGGCGCGAGCTGGCCGCCCAGCTCAACGTCATGACCGACGACCTCGACAAGGCCCTCAGCCCCCGCCTCGACGAGTTTTTGGAGGCGGACGGGGTGACGCTCTCGGGGGCGGGGGCCGCCGCGGCGGGCGAGGCGGTCGCGGGGGCGGTCTACGGCGTCATGTGAGCCGACGGGAGCGGGCGGGGCGGAATACGATCACGCCGGCGGCGTTGACCGTATAGGGGGAGAGGGGTGCAGTTGCAGGGCACGGACGAGGGCACGCGGGCCCCCCCGTTGCGGCCGACAGAGACACATCGCCCGGCAAGGATGACGGATATGCCGATGCCACAAGGCTGGGAATGGCTGATTATTCTGGCGATCGGGCTGCTGCTCTTCGGCAAGCGCCTCCCCGAGGTCGGCAAGAGCCTCGGCAAGGGGATCGTCGAGTTTAAGAAGGGGATCAAGGGGATCGACGACGAGATCGAGAAGGAGTCGAGCAAGCCCTCGACCCCCGCCGCCGCCCGCCCGGCGCAGATCAGCGAGGGCGAGCGCCGGCCGAGCCTCGAAACGCCCCCCCCCTCTGCCGCCGCCGCGCCCAAGGCGTCGCAGGCCGAGGGCTCGGCGAACATGCCGAGCGGCACGCCGATGGAAGCGGTGCGGTAAGACACCCCGCTCGCTCGCGACACACGGCTTCGTCGCGGATATCATCCGTGCGGTTTGTCTGTACGTCACGCCGAGGTAGCTCAGCTGGTTTAGAGCGCTGGATTCATAACCCGGAGGTCGGCGGTTCGAGTCCGCCCCTCGGCACTTCCCAACTCAATCGATTGTGCTTGAAGCAAGCGGTCCGTGGGAGCTCGGCGCTCCGAGCCGAGCTCGGGCGCGGGGTCACGCTTGCCCACGCGTCGGCTTGGGCCGACCACACGGCACGGAGTTCCGTGCTACCAGGCGTCCCGATAAGCCCGCGCCCGTGAGGCTGTAGGGCTCAGCACGGCGCGGCCGGATGATCGGACGTCCCGGACACCGTGTAACTCAACGTTCTTTCATGAAGCCGGTGGAAGCACCGGCGGCGGGCGGTCGATCAAAGAGGGTCGAGCCCGCTCCGGCAAGGACAATGGTTGTCCGGGCCGTGCGCACAGCCGACGCTCTTGCCGGACGCATCATGACCCCAGCGCAATCGAAGACCCCTGCCCGCGGCGTTGGCCGGGGGAGCCGATCGGTCTGGATGACCTACCTCGTGGCCTGCGGGCTGGGGTTCGTGGTCGAGTGGTTCATCATGTGGACGCTGCCGTTCTTTGCCGGCGGGATCGGGCAGCGCTGGGCGGACCTGCTGGACTCGGTGCTGGTGGGCGTTCTCCTGGTGCCGATGGTCGTGACCGCCGTGCTTATTCGTCACACCGGACAGGAGGAGCGAGAAGAACACGATCGGGCGGCGGCGGCCGCCGCGGGCGCGCGGCGGGTGTCGATCTGGGGCGTGCGGTTCGCCTATGTCCTGGGGCTCGGGGTGATCGCGGTGATCGTGGTCGTGCGTCAGCAAGTGCTGGATATCACCCTTGAGCCTCGGTCGTACGGCGCCGACGGGGTCAGCGCGGCGAGCCAGCAGGGCCTGTATTGCCAGCGCATCGCGCGGAACATCGCGCAGACGCTCCGCGAGCCGGACCCCGAGCGGCGGCGGACGCTGGCCCGCCAGATACGGGCGGACACGTTGCGGTGGGACGAATCGGCGAAGAGGATCGAGCTGGCGCTGCTGGAAGACGAGGACGACGCCACGCCCGAGGTCGATCCGCTGGTGGCGTTCCGCATCGCGGAGATCCGGCGGTCGGTGCTCTCGCAGGCGGGCCACCGCTTCGCGGATCTGGTCGAGGCCGACGCGGAGGCCGAGGAGCTGCGGCTGAGCGGCTTGACCTTTCTCGGCCGCGATCAGTGGTACGTCGAGGCGATGGACAAGGCGGTCGCCGGGATTGTCAGCGATCTCAACGCCGACAAGCAGCGGGCGATCTTCATGCTGCATCTCACGGGTGTTCTGGAGCTGAGTGTGCTCGTGCTGGTGGGGCTTGCGGTGATTGAGCCGGCGGTGCGGAGCGTCTCCCGGTTTCAGAACAGGCTTATCAGACAGTCGCGCGAGTATCAGCGGCTGGCGCTGGTCGCCGAGAAGACCTCCAACGCCGTCATCATCAGCGACGCCGGGGGGCGGGTCGTCTGGGCCAACGAAGGGTTCACGCGGATCACGGGGTACACGCTCGCGGAGGTCGCCGGGCAGAAGCCGGGCGCGTTCCTGCAGTTCGAGAAGACCGATCCGGCGGCGGTCGAGGAGCTGCACAACGCGATCACGGCCAAACGCGCGACCCGGGTGCAGATCCGCAACCGCGGCAAGCACGGGCGGGAGTACTGGCTCGACATCGACCTGCAGCCGCTCTACGCGCCCGACGGCGTGCTGACCGGCTTCATCGCCGTCGAGACGGACATCTCGGTGACGAAGGAGATCGAGCAGCAGCTCCACGAGGCGTGGGCGCGTGCGGAGGCGGCGACGGAGACCAAGACGCGGTTCCTGGCGAACATGAGTCACGAGATCCGCACGCCGCTCAACGGGATCATCGGGTTCGCCGGGCTGCTCGCCAAGGGGGCCGACGAGGGGGATGTGAGCCAGCGTGCCGAATGGCTGGGGATCATCCACGGCAGCGCGACGCACCTGCTGTCGCTGCTCAACGACGTGCTGGACCTGTCGAAGATCGAGGCCTCGCGGATGCAGGTCGAGCTGCTGCCCTGCCGCGTGCTGAGCGTGATCTCCGAGGCCGTTCTTATGCAGCAGTCGCGTGCGTCGGAGAAGGGGATCTATCTGGAGGTGAAGGTCGAGAAGGACTGCCCGGCGATCGCGCGGACGGACCCGACTCGTCTGCGGCAGATCGTGATGAACCTGGTCTCCAACGCCGTCAAGTTCACCGAGCGGGGGGGCGTGCTGGTGACCGTCTCGCGCGGCGGGACGGAGGGATCACCGAAGCTCCGCGTGCAGGTGCGGGACACGGGGATCGGCATGACGGCCGAGCAGGCCGAGAGCCTCTTCACGCCGTTCGTGCAGGCGGACTCGTCGACGAGCCGGAAGTTCGGCGGCACGGGTTTGGGGCTGGTGATCAGCCGCGAGCTGGCGCGCAAGCTCGGCGGTGATATCGGCGTGCAGAGCAGCGTGGGGCTGGGGAGCGTCTTCACGCTGGAGATCAACGCGTCGCCCTGCGACGAGGGAGAGATGACGCTGCACGAGCCGATCAACAAGGGGGCGGAGATGTTCATCGGCGACGGGCTCAAGCCGCTGGACGGGCGGCGGATGCTGGTCGTCGACGACAACGAGGTGAACCGCAAGCTCTTTGCGATGACGCTGCGCAAGGCTGGCGCGGAGGTGACGCTCGCCGAGGACGGGCTGGCCGGGCTGAAGGCGGCCCGCGCGTCGGGCGGCTTCGACGTGATCGTGATGGACATGCAGATGCCGGTGATGAACGGGCAGACGGCGACGCGGACGCTCCGCTCGGAGGGGTATGCGGGGCAGATCCTGGCGCTGACGGCGCACTCGTCGGGGGGCGACCGCGAGGAGACGATGGCCGCCGGGTGCAACGAGTACCTGTCCAAGCCGGTGGACCTGGTCGTGCTGGTGCAGACGCTGGCGCGGATGGCGAGCGAGGGCGCGGCGGCCGTCAAGCAAGGCCCGATCGGTGCGCACAACGGCGGGCGCACGCCGCGGCTGGTGTCCAACTCGCCGGACGCGGACGTGCGCGCGCTGGCGGCGCACTGGCTGGGCGAGCTGCCGTCGGTGCTGAACACGATGCGCGAGGCGCTGACGGCGGGGAACTTCGGGCAGATCGCCGAGCTGGCGCACAGCGTGAAGGGGACGTCGGGAACGATCGGGTTCCCGCAGTTTGTCGAGCCGGCGGGGCGGATCGAGGAGGCGGCGCTGGATTCGCGTCGGGACGAGGTGGCGGCGGGGATCGAAGAGATGGCGCGGCTGCTGGAGGGCAGGGCGGACGCCGCGGGCATGCGGGCCGCGGCGTAAGACGACGCGGTTATAAGACTTTGCAAGGGTTCGTCGCGTTCAGTTGACTCTTCGGCGGGCCGAGGTATGCTTGAGCCGATGTTCTTTGCCGCCCACCATGCCCATGTGCATCATCATCCCGCGACGCGGGCTGACGTGCACGTGCATGGACGCGGCTGAAAAAAGCCGTTTGACCGATGCACCAAGACGCCGGCCCCACTCCCCCCCGAGAGGCCGGCGTTGTTGCTTGGTCTCGGCGTCTTGAACGCAGGGGAAAGGGGGAGGGGGGGCCGGCGGCAGACCGAAAGGACGCCGCCGATGCAGACGAGTGAAGCCCGACAAGTTGAGCCGACGCCGCTCCGCCTGGCCCTGCCCAAGGGGCGGATGCAGGAGAAGATCTTCGACCTGATGCGCGAGGCCGGGGTGGAGGTGCGCGTGTCGAGCCGGGGGTATCGGCCGCACGTGTCGCTGGAGGGGCTGGACGTCAAGATTCTGAAGCCGCAGAACGTGATCGAGATGCTGCACGCGGGCAGCCGCGATGTGGGGTTTGCGGGCGCGGACTGGGTGAAGGAGCTCGACGCGGACCTGGTGGAGCTGCTGGACACGGGCTTTGACCCGGTGAAGCTGGTGGCCGCCGCGCCGACAGAGTTATTGGTTGAGGGTCAGTTGCCGAAGCGCGAGATCGTCGTGACCAGTGAGTATCAGTCGCTGACGAAGCAGTGGATCGCGGCGAAAGGTTTGAAGGCGCGGTTCGTGCGTTCGTACGGGGCGACGGAGGTCTTCCCGCCGGAGGACGCCGACTGCATCGTGGACATCACGCAGACCGGCGACACGCTGCGGGCCAACGGGCTGGCGATCTTCGACGAGATGATGAGCTCCTCGACGCGGCTGTACGCGAGCCCCGGCGCGATGAAAAACCCCGAGAAGAAGGCCGCGATCGAGCGGCTGGTGATGCTGCTGAAGTCGGTGCTGGAGGCGCGTGGGCGGGTGATGGTGGAGGTGAACGTGCCGCCGGAGAAGCTGGAGGCGGTGATCGGGATCCTGCCGTGCATGCGCGAGCCGACGGTGGCGACGCTGCACGGCGGGATGGGGTACGCGATCAAGAGCGCGGTGCCGCGTGCGCAGCTGCCGCTTCTGATCCCGCGGATCAAAGAGGCGGGCGGGACGGACATCGTGGTGTTTCAGTTGTCGCAGATCATCCCGTGAGTGCTTCCACCATGAACGAGCAACGCTCATACATTCGGCCGCAGTTGCGCGGCGTGAAGCCGTATTCGACGCCGGTCGAGCGGCCGTGGATCACCATGCACCTCGATGCGAACGAGGCGTTGTCGCCGCTGGGGTTTGAGTTTGAAGTCGTGCGGCTCGCTGCGGCAAACGCGAATCGGTACGTCACGCCGGCGGCGATCGGGGCGAAACTCGCGCGGCGGTGGGGCGTGGAGCCGCCGCGTGTCATCGTGACGGCCGGCGCCGACGAGGCGATCGATCGGCTGTGCCGTGCGTGCATCGAGACGACGAAGAACGGCAAGCGGAGCACGGTGATCCTGCCGACGCCGACGTTCGAGATGATCGGACGGTTCGCCATGCTCGCGGGGGCGGAGCTCATCAGCCCCGAGTGGGCCGGCGAGGCGTTCCCCGTGGACGAGGTGGTCCGCGCGATCGACGAGCACACGGCGATGGTCGCGGTCGTCTCGCCGAACAACCCGACGGGGGCGGCGATCACCGAGCAGGAGTTCCGACGGGTAGCCGAGTGTGCGCGACAGGCCGGCGCGGTGGTGCTGCTCGACCACGCCTACGCCGAGTTCGCCGACGCGGACCTGACCGGGGTCGCGCTGGAGTACGGCAACGTCGTGACGATGCGGACGTTCTCGAAGGCGTGGGGCTTGGCCGGCCTGCGCGTCGGGTACGCGATCGGATCGGAGGAGATCGTTACGGCGATGCGTGCCGTCGGGTGCCCGTTCCCCGTCTCGCGGCTGTCGCTGGCGGCCGTCGGCGCACTGCTCGACAGCGACGACTGTGATCGGCGTGTGCATGGGCTCGTTGAGCACGTGAAGTCGGCGCGGGGCCGTCTCACGGCGTTGCTGGATGAACTTGGTTCTACGCCGCGGGGCTCGCAGGGGAACTTTGTGCTGGCCCGCTTTGAAAACGCCGAATGGATCCGCTCGGCGCTGGGGTCGCTCGGGATCGCCGTGCGGATCTTCAAGGGCGGCGTGCCGGGCGCGAGCACGGTGCTCGACAACTGCCTCCGCATCGGCTGCCCCGAAAACCTGGAGTACGCCGAGTTCTTATTCTCGTCGCTCCGTGCGGCTATGAAGCCCGAGGCGATCCTCTTCGACATGGACGGCGTGCTCGCCGATGTCTCGCGCTCGTACCGTGCGGCGATCATCCAGACGGCCGAGTCGTTCGGTGTCCACGTGACGCCGGAGGACGTCGCGCGGATCAAGGCGGCCGGGGACGCGAACAACGACTGGATCGTCACGCACCGTCTCATCGCCGTGGCCGGGAGGAACGATGTGACGCTCCGGCAAGTCACGGATCGGTTCCAGTCGTTCTATCTCGGCTCGCCCGAGAAGCCGGGTTTGGAGACTACCGAGACGCTCATTCCGTCGATGGAGTTGCTGAAAACGCTCGCGTTGCGCACCCGCCTCGGCGTCGTGACAGGGCGGCCGCGTGACGAGGCGCAGCGTTTTCTTCGGCGGTTCGGCCTCGAAGACCTCTTTGAGACCGTCGTCTGCATGGAGGACGCCCGCGCCAAGCCGGACCCCGCGCCCGTGCGGCGTGCGCTCGAGCAGATGAACGTTTCGTCGGCGTGGCTGATCGGTGATACACCCGACGACATCGTCGCCGCTCGAGCGGCGGGCGTTGTGCCGATCGCGATTGTCGCACCGTCCGACCGATCGACCGTCGGCGACGCCGAAGAGCGGGCAACGCTCGAGCGCCACGGCCCGGCGATCATCCTCGATTCCCTCGACCAACTCACGGAGATGCTCCCATGACCGCGCCTTCCTCGGCAAACACTGCGTCAAAGCCGCCGCGATCGCAGACGCTCTCACGCAAGACCCGCGAGACGGAGATCACCGTCGCCGTCAATCTTGATGGTGTCGGCAAGCGCGCGATCTCCACCGGCCTTGCGTTCTTCGACCACATGCTGACTGTGCTGAGCACGCACAGCGGCATCGACGTCGACCTTGCCTGCACGGGCGATCTCGAAGTCGACGACCACCACACGATCGAAGATTGTTCGCTGACGCTCGGCTCGGCGATCGACGCCGCACTCGGCGACCGGCGCGGCATCGCGCGGTTCGGCTATGCCTACGCGCCGCTCGACGAGTCGCTGGCCCGCGCGGTGCTGGATTTCTCGGGCCGACCGTGCGGCGTGGTGAACCTCGACCTGAAGCGCGACGCGATCGGGCCGGTCGCGTGCGAAAACATCGTCCACGCGCTGCGCTCCCTGGCGACGGGGATGCGGGCGACGCTGCACGTCGACGTGCTGCGTGGCGATAACGACCACCACAAGGCCGAAGCGGCGTTCAAGGCCGTGGCGCTGGCGCTCAAACAGGCCGTCGCGAAGACCGCGTCCGCCGACGTGCCGAGCACGAAGGGGGTGCTGTGAACACGGCTGTATCGTCCAAGAGTTCCCCGCCGGTCGAGATCGGCGTCGTCCGCACGGGCATCGCGAATCTCGCGTCGGTCTTCGCCGGGCTGAAGCGCGTGGGTGGCGAGCCGCGCATCATCGAGACGCCGGGCGAGGTCGAGCGCGTGCCGCTCCTGGTGCTGCCGGGCGTGGGCGCGTTCGGGCCGGCGATGGCGCGGCTGCGCGAATGCGGCCTCGTCGAGCCGCTTATCGAACGCTTCCGCGCCGGCCGGCCGATGCTCGTTATCTGTCTCGGCCTGCAACTGCTCTGCGAAGAGAGCGAGGAATCGCCGGGCGTCAAGGGGCTCGGCGTGCTACCGGCCAAGGTCACGAGGTTCCGGGGAGAGGGCGTCTGCGTGCCGCAGCTCGGGTGGAACCGCGTGTGCGTTCGGCCGTGCTCGGCGGCAGGGGTGGCGCGATCGCGGGTCTTCGAAGACGGCTACGCGTATTTCGCCAACTCGTACCGCGTCGATTTGTTCACGCCGAGCGATCCGAGCGCATCGCTGCTCGTCGCGGAGCATGGGACGGGGAGGGGGGGGGAGTTTGTCGCGGGGATCGAGCTGGCCGAGGGGCGCATCGCCGCGTGCCAGCTCCACCCGGAGCTGTCGGGCGCGTGGGGCTTAGCCATGCTCCGGCGATGGATCGATGTTTCGACTCTACCTCTCGCCACGGCTCGGAGAGCCGTGCCACCAGGAGCGACCACATGCTGACGCGACGCATCATCCCGTGCCTGGACGTGCGCGACGGGCGCGTCGTGAAGGGCGTGAAGTTCCAGTCGCTGCGCGACATGGGCGATCCGGCCGAGCTTGCCGCGCGGTACGAACTGGAGGGCGCCGACGAGATCGTGATGCTCGACGTCTCGGCGACCAACGAGGGGCGCGCCACGGCCGTGCGCACGGTCGAGCGGATCCGCGCGGCGCTGTCGATCCCGCTGACCGTGGGCGGCGGCGTGCGGACGCTCGCCGACGCGGGCGTGCTCCTCGACGCGGGGGCCGACCGCGTGAGCGTGAACACGGCCGCGGTGCTGCGGCCGGCGCTGCTCACCGAGCTGGCCGAGCGCTTCGGCGTGCAGTGCATCGTCATCGCGATCGACGCGGCGCGTGCCAGTGATCATGCACAGGCGGGACGCCTGTGCCACGAGTCACCTCAATGGTTCGTCTCGATCCGCTCCGGCAGCGAGGACGTGAAGCTCGACGCCGTCGCGTGGGCGAAACAGGCGGCGTCGCTGGGCGCGGGCGAGGTGCTGCTCACCAGCCGCGACCGCGACGGCACACGCAGCGGCTACGACTGCGGTCTGCTGAGGGCCGTCTCGTCGGCGGTGCACGTCCCCGTCGTCGCCTCGGGGGGCGCGAGCGGGCCGGAACACTTGTTGGAAGGGTTGCAGGCGGGGGCCGACGCGGTCCTCGCGGCGTCGATCTTCCACGAGGCCCAGTATTCCATCGGAACTGTCAAGGACTATCTCGCCCAGCGCGGCGTGGAGGTGCGCAGATGATTGTGCCGTCGATCGATCTCATGAATGGCAACGCCGTCCAACTCGTCGGCGGGCGCGACAAAGCGATCGACGCGGGCGATCCGCGGCCGATCGCCGAGCAGTTCCGTATCGCCGGGGAGATCGCGGTGATCGACCTCGACGCGGCGATCGGGGGGAGTGGGGGGGCGGCAGAACAGCAGGAATACAACGCCGCGGCGATCCGTGATCTGCTGCGTCTCGCGCCGTGCCGCGTGGGCGGCGGGATCCGCAGCGTGGAAGCCGCGGTCAAGTGGCTCGACGCGGGCGCGGCCAAGGTCATCCTCGGTACCGCGGCAAAGCCGGAAATACTCAAAGAGCTGCCGCGTGAGCGTGTGATCGCCGCGCTGGACGCCGACAAGGGCGAGGTCGTCGTCGAAGGGTGGCGCAAGGGGACCGGCCGGACGATTCTTGATCGCATGCGCGAGCTGAACGGGCTCGTTGGCGGGTATCTCATCACCTTCGTCGAGCGCGAGGGACGCATGGGCGGCACCAACCTCGACCTCGTGCCGGAACTGGTGAAGGTCGCCGCGGAAGGCGACGCACGCGTGACGATCGCCGGCGGCGTGACCACCGCCGAAGACATCGCCGCGCTGGATTCGATGAACGCCGACGCGCAGGTCGGCATGGCGATCTATTCGGGCAAGCTCGATCTGGCCGACGCGATCGCCGCGCCGGTCAAGAGCGATCGGCCCGACGGGCTGATCCCGACGATCGTAGCCGACGAGCTGGGCGTGGCGCTGGGGCTGGCGTATTCGAGCCGTGCGAGCCTGCGCGAGGCGGTGAAGCGGCAGGCCGGCGTGTACCACTCGCGCAGCCGCGGCGGCTTATGGGTGAAGGGCGAAACGTCGGGCAACACGCAAAAACTCCTGCGGATCGACGCCGACTGCGACCGCGATGCGCTGCGGTTTACGGTTGAGCAGGGCGGCGAGGGTTTCTGTCACGTCGGCACGCGGACGTGCTGGGGCGAGGCTGTTGGGTTGATTGATCTGGAACAAACGCTCAAACGCCGCCAGCAGGACGCGCCGCCGGGTTCGTACACCGCGCGACTCTTCAATGATCCGGCGTTGCTGCGTTCCAAGCTGATCGAAGAGGCCGGCGAGCTGTGCGACGCGTCGGAGAAAGACGACGTGATCCACGAAGCCGCGGACGTGCTGTACTTCGCGATGTGCGCGATGCGGACGCGGGGCGGGGGGGTCTCGCTGGCCGACGTTTCGGCGGAGCTGGAGCGGCGGAGCCGGAAGGTGACGAGGCGGCCGGGGAATGCGAAGCCTGTGTGATGGGAACGAGGATGAGCCTCTCATACGAGACGCGAGCGTGAGCGAGCGTGTAAGACGCAGGAGATAGGACACGCTCCTTGGTTGGGCGGTCGCGTCTCGTATGAGAGCGTTCATGTTCATGAAGATCGCTCGCGTGCGAGTCGTTTCGGAAAGGTTGATGTATGGACGATTGTTTGTTGAAGCCCTTTGCACCACACGGTTCTCGCAGCGCTATTGGTCCCGTCGACCAGCCGACGATCGACGCCGCTCGCGCGATTGTCGACGACGTGCGTGTGAACGGCGAGGCCGCGCTGCGACGGTACGCCGAAAAGTTCGGTGATATCGAATCCGGCGGCCCGCTGGTTATCGAACAGGCCCAGCTCCGTGCCGCGCTCGATCGGCTCAACCCGGCCAGCCGCGGCGTTTTGGAGCGCACGCGCGACCGCATCGTCCGCTTCGCCCGCGCTCAGCGCGACAGCCTCCGCGAGCTGGCCGTCGATATCCCGGGCGGCCAGGCGGGGCACACGCTCGTGCCGATGGCCTCGGCGGGGTGCTACGCGCCGGGCGGGCGGTTCCCGCTGCCGTCGTCGGTGCTCATGACCGCGGCCGTCGCCAAGGCGGCGGGCGTCGAGCGGGTGTGGGTCGCCTCGCCCAGACCGACCGACGCGACCCTCGCGGCCGCGGCGCTCGCCGGCGCGGACGGCGTGCTCGCCGTCGGGGGCGCGCAGGCGATCGCGGCGCTGGCCTTCGGCGTGGGCGTTTCTGATCCCTGCGACATCATCGTCGGCCCCGGCAACCGCTGGGTCACCGCGGCCAAGTACGTCGTCTCCGACCGCGTCGGCATCGACATGCTCGCCGGCCCCTCCGAGCTGATCGTCCTCGCCGACGACTCGGCGAGCCCAGCGATCATTGCCGCCGACCTGCTCGCGCAGGCCGAGCACGACACCGACGCCGTGCCGATCCTCGTGACCACCTCGGCCGAGCTGGTCGAGCGCGTCGAGCGCGAGCTTGCCGTGCAGCTCGCCACGCTCCCGACGGCCGAGACCGCCCGCGCCGCCTTCGCCAACGGCGGCTATCTCCTCTGCCCATCGCTCAACGACGCCGTCGCGCAGGTCGATCGGCTCGCGCCCGAGCACCTCGAGATCCTCACGCGCGACGCCGAATTGGTTGCGCAACGGGTCCGTCACGCCGGGGCGGTCTTCGTCGGTGAGTCCGCCGCGGAGGTGCTGGGCGACTACGGCACGGGTCCGAACCACGTCCTGCCGACGGGGGGGACCGCGCGCACCCGCGCCGGTCTCTCCGTGCTGACCTTCCTCCGCGCCCGCACGTGGATCCGCGTCGACGATCGGGCCGCGGCACGCGCCCTCTACGAAGACGCCGGGATGCTCGGCGACATCGAGGGGCTCAGCGCGCACGCCCGCTCCGCCCGCACGCGCCTCGCGTGAGACGAAAACCGCAAGACCTCCTACCCTCCTCGCAATGACCCCACCTCCGTCTTCCTCGCCGCACGGCAAGTCCAAGTTCCTGCCCGAGATCCCCAGCGGCCCGCTCAACGTCCTGCTCATCGGCGGCGGCGCCCGCGAGCACGCCCTCGCCTGGAAGCTCCGCCAGTCGCGCCGCCTCGGCACGCTGTGGACGACCAACCCCGAGAACCCCGGCATCGCCGCGCTGGCCAAGTCGGTCGATGTGCCGCTCGACCTGCAACGCCCGTACAAACTCCAGCGGTTCTGCGAGAAGAACGAGATCCACCTGGTCGTCGTCGGGCCGGAGGATCCGCTCGCCGCCGGCATCGCCGACGCGCTCAGCACGCACTCGACCGAGGGGACCGGCGCCGGCACCGAGGGCGTGAGCAAGCGCAAGAAGGCGCCCGCGCGGCTCGTCTTCGCCCCCGGCGCCGACGGCGCACGCCTCGAGGCCGACAAGGCGTGGTGCAAGCAGCTCTGCCGCGGCGCGTCGATCCCGATGGCCGACGGGCGTGCGTTCACCGACGCCGAGGCCGCCAAGGCGTATGTTGAGACGCGCGAGGAGGCCCCGGTCATCAAGGCCGCGGGGCTCGCAAAGGGCAAGGGCGTGATCGTCCCCGAGACGACCGCCGAGGCGCTGGCGGCGATCGACCAGATCATGGTCAAGAGGGCCTTCGGCGACGCGGGCGCGACGATCGTCGTCGAGGAGCGTCTGCACGGCCGCGAGGTCTCGCTGATGGCCCTCGTCGACGGGCGGAACATCTACATCCTCGAGCCGTGCCAGGACCACAAACGCCTCGGCGACGACGACACCGGCCCCAACACGGGCGGCATGGGCGCGTTCTGCCCCGGCGGCGTCGACGACGACATCATCATCACCGCGCAGCGCGACATCCTCGTGCCCACGCTCGACGCGCTGCGCCGAGAAGGGATCGACTTCAAGGGCGTCCTCTACGCCGGGCTCATGCTCACGCCGGCCGGGCCCAAGCTGCTCGAATACAACACCCGCTTCGGCGACCCCGAGTGCCAGACGCTCATGCTCCGCCTCGACAGCGACCTGATCGAGGTGATGCTCGCGACGTGCACCCGCCGCCTCGACGAATGCGACATCCGCTGGTCGCCCAGGCCGTCGATCTGCGTCGTCCTGGCGGCACGCGGCTACCCCGAAAAGCCGCTGCAGGGGCAGGTGATCTACGGCCTCGACGACGCCGCGGCGATGCCGGGGGTCACGATCTTCCACGGCGGCACGCGCATGAACCCGAAGGGCGAGATCGTCACCGCCGGCGGGCGCATCCTCAGCGTGTGCGCCACCGGCGACACGCTCGAAGAGGCCCGCGAGCGGGCGTATGCCGCGTGCGCGACGATCCGCTTTGAAGGGAAGACGCTGCGGACCGACATCGGAGCGAGCGTCAGGCCGTGAGAGAACGAGAACGCGGAGGACGCGGAGTGGTGCGGAGCCGCGGAGAAGATCAAGACATTCGGAATTGAACACAGAGGTCACGGAGCACACGGAGGTGAAAGACATCGGATATTCAGCTCGTGCGATCGTTCAAGAAAGTTCTTTGCTCTGTCGTTCTCTGTGAACTCTGTGTCCTCTGTGCCTCTGTGGTAAAAAACAACAGAGGGCCTGCGGAGGCCGTATTCATCATCATGATCGACCGTTTCGCCGCATTGCCGCAGTATCTCGCCGAGCGATCGAAGATGGTCTCGCTCGGCGATGGTGTCCCCGCGCTGGTGGCGCATCCTGATTGGACGACGCCCTCGCCGTGGGTGTTGTGGATGCACGGCCGCACCGCGTACAAGGAGCTCGACCCCGGCCGGTACCTGCGGTGGCTGCGCGCCGGCATCGGCGCGGTGGCGGTCGACCTGCCCGGCCACGGCGAGCGCCTCGACCGCTCGTTCCACTCCGGCGAGCGGACGCTCCTCATGATCGACCGGATGGTCGGCGAGATCGACGCCATCGTCGCCGAGGTCCGTGCGCAGTGGGGCGGCGAGGGCGGAGTCTTCGACGTCGCGCGCGTCGGCATCGGCGGCATGTCGGCCGGGGGCATGGCGACGCTGCGCCGCCTGGGCGAGCCGCACGGCTTCGTCTGCGCGGCGGTCGAAGGGGCGACGGGCTCCTTCGAGCACATGCCGCACTACCTGGAGCGGCACGGGCGCGAGCTCTACGAGCGCGTCGACCCGCGCCGGCATCTCGACACGTTCCGACCGATCCCGCTGCTCATCCTCCACTCCGAGGCCGACGAGATGGTCCCGATCGAGGGCGTCCGCGCCTTCGTCGACGACGCCCGCGCCAGCTACCAGCGCCAGGGGGCCGACCCGGGCCTCATCACGCTGCAGACGTGGCCGACGACCGGCGCGCCGCGCGAGCACCTCGGCTTCGGCCGATTCTCCAACGACGCCAAAAACCTGCAGACCGAGTTCTTCAAGAAGTGGCTGCTCGACGCGCAGGCGTGATCAGTTCAGCTCCGCGTGGTACCACCCGGTTCCGCCGCCCGCTCGCACCTCGGCGAGCACGTGGACGCGCAGGTTGGTTTCCAAAAGACGCCGGAGGTGCTTGGGACGATCGGTGAAGAGGTGGCACACCGCCCCGCTCCGCCCCGCCCGGCCTCCCTCACGCGGCACGCCGTCGAGGAACGCCGCGTGCGCATCCGCCCACGCCGAAGCGGTCATCATCGCGCCCAGCGCCGACTCGACGTTTTCTCCTGCGATTCCCTCGCGGATCAGCATGTGCAGCCGTCCGTCGCGCGGGTCGCGGGCCAGCTCGACGGCGGGCGCGTACGGGCACCGTGCCGCGAGCGGCTCGAGCCCCGGCACAAACGCGGTGAGCTGTAGGGCGTCATCCTGTGCGGCTCGCCGCGGCCGCCGTCGCGGCATCTCGTTGAGTTCGGCGTCCGCGACAGCCGGCGCCGCGGCCGCGGGCCTTGCGGCGGGCAATGGCTCGGCGATCGGCTCCGGCGTCCTCGGTTCGGAGCGACGATCCTGCAAAGGCGTGCGGTGCCCGCCCGCGTACGGGGCGGAGCGTGCCGCCGCCGCCGCCCGCCGCGGCTCGTGCAGCAGCCGGATCGCCCCGGCCGCGTCGAGTTCCGCCTTCCCCGCATGCAGCAGCAGCGGCGCCTTGGCCGAGCGGATCCGCCCCGCCATCGCGACCGCCTCGATCGGCCGTGCGACAAACCGCTGCATCGCCTGCGCCAGCCGCGTCGCCGCGTCGTGGGCCTGCTCGTCGCCGGCCCCCATCACCACGATCCGCATCGACGGCGTGCGCGTCGAGACGGTTTCCTGCTCGCTCAGCAGCGGCACCAGCTCCTTGATGATCTTGAACGCCCCGACGCGGGCCGTCTCGTCGCCGCTGGTGAGCACGGTGATCGCTTCCAGCCCCGGCTGGCACGCCGCGGCGTGCTCGTCGGCCGCGTCGACGCGGAGCACCCACTCGTCGACGTGCCCCGCCGCGTGGGTGAGCGCCGCGTCCAGAGAGGCGAACGCGTGGCCTGTCCCCGGGTCGCGTTGGAACACCTCCGCGGGATCGTCGTCGGGGGTCATGATCTCGACCGACGCCTGCGAGCCGGTGAACCGCACCAGGCCGATCCGCCGATCCTCACGGCGGACGCGCTCGCGGACGTACTGCGTCGCCCAGATCGCCCCCAGCACCGGCAGGTTGCCGAGCACCAGCAGCTCGATGTGCGCCGCTTGAGCCGCGTTCGGCGCGCGTCGCCGTTCCGAAGCCCCGGCACGCGGAGCCGAAAGTTCCTCGGGGAACAGATCGTTCAAACCGTCGTACCCGAGACCCCCGGCGTCCCGCGGCTCGGCACGCCGCGTGTCCACCGCGAGCGCGTCGTCCGCTGACACGTCGTCGATCCACGTTCCCTCGTGCGCCGGCTCAGCGGTCGGCGCGGGGGGGGGGGACACGGAGGGAGCCGGATGCGATGAGGGCGCGGCCGAGCGCGCCGCCTGCGGCGTGGTCGCCGGAGCGCCGGGCCCGACCTCGCCCAGGAACAGGTCGGTCAGCGAGTCGTACGCCTCGTCGGCCTGCTGCTCCCACTCGATGCGCGAAGCCGGACCGCCTCGCCCGCCGGCGGGCGGCCGGGCCTGAGAGAACGGCGGCGAGGGTGGAATATTCGATGAAGATGGTGGGGGCATGCAGGCTCCGCCTGGAAGCGCCAAGTGAACAGACCTGTCGAACACACGCACACGCTCGGCCTCCGCCGAGACGTTCAGTCTACTCCGTTTTGCCGGACGACGGGCGGTCCTGTCCGACCTCCGGCACGGCCAGCAGGCTGTTGCTGCCGCCGAAGGGGTTGGGGACGCGCAGCGGGTTGTGCGGGTCGGGCATCCACTGCCCGTCAACCAGCAGCCTGTACTGATAGACCCCCGACTTGAGCGGCAGGCGGATCTCCCACGCATCGCCCGCCGCACTCAACTCGAGCGGCGAGGACCGATCCGACCAGTTGTTGAAATCGCCCGAGACGAAAATACTCGCGCCGATCGACGACGGCTGGCGGAACCACGTCCCCTCGCGCGTCGTGCGCACGCCGAAGGCGGGCGCCTCGGCGTGAGCCGGGGCCTGCTGGTGAGCCGGCGTCATGGATGCATCGAGCGTGGACGGTTCCGCCTCCGGCCTATGCAATCTCCGCGCCCGCGCGACCATGTCCGCCGCCCGCGAGGCGGGGATCGGGGGCATCTCGGTCACGGGCTCGACCGTCGGCACGGTCACCGGGGCGAACACGGGCTTGGGTATCGGCGGCGGTGGGACGACAGCCGGCAGAGCCGGTGGTCCCAACGGCGGCGCCGACTTCGGCTCGATCACCCGGTCCGCAACCCCCGGCACCACGCACACCTCGGGCTGCATCGTCTCAGTAAGCCGGGGCGTGGGGGGGATGCCGAAACCGAAGGATGTCCTCGGTACATCCCATTCCGCCGGCTCGGGCTGCACCTCAACGCCGAGCCGCTCGTCGATGAGCCAGTCGGCCAGGGCGCTGTAGTCGGCCGCGCCGGGCGAGGTCGGCGCGTACTCGATCACCGGCTGCCCGAACGACGCGGCTTCTTTCAGCCGTGCATCCCAGCGGATCACCGTCGGCACCACCCGCGCCCCGAACCGTTTCCGCAGCTCTTCGAGCAGGTCCGTCGCCAAAACGCTCGACTCGTCGTGCATCGTCGCGAGCAGGTGCAGCGGCGGCGTTCCCCCACCTCCGCCCCCGCCGCCCCCTGTGTCGCCGCTGTTTCCACCAAGCCGTTTGCCCAGGCTCTTGATCGTGTTGATCTGTTTCACCGCCCCCTGCAACGAAAAGAACCCCGTTTCCACGGGGATCAGCACCTCGTCGGCCGCGGCCAGCGCGTTGTAGGTCAAGAGGCCGATCGACGGCGAGCAGTCGATCAGGCAGACGTCGTAGCTCTCCCGGAACCGCCGAAGGGCGATCTTGAGCGCCTTCTCCGGCTCGGGCCTGCTCGCCAGCCCGCCGCGGGGCGACTCGAGCCCGGCGAGCCGCATCGTCGACGGGGCCAGGTCGAGGTTGCGGCTCACGCGCCAGAGCAGGCGCGCGGTGTCGAGCCCGTCCCCCTCGCCGGCGAGCATCGCGTCGCCGATGTGCAGGTCGATCCGCTGCTCGGGGATCGCCAGCCCCGCCGCGCAGTGCCCCTGCGGGTCCGTATCGACCAGGAGCGTGCGCAGCGAACGCTTGGCCAGCACGCCCGCGAGGTTGATCGCCGTGGTCGTCTTGCCACAGCCGCCCTTCTGGTTCACGATCGCGACGACGCGCACGCGGCCTCCTCGGTCTGGATGCGTGAGAGGAAGAAACCGGCCCTAGGAAACAAAGAAGGCCCGCGCAGTTATCGGCCGATCACCCCCCGATCGCTTCAACTTGCGCCCGCGAAGGATGCGCGAAGTGATTGGTTTATGGTGGCCCCGGTCTCCAGACCGGGGCGCAGGCGTGCCTATTCACGTGCGCCCGCGCACCGATCTGGAGATCGGTGCCACCAAAGCCGCCTTCGCACATGTTCTCAGGATGCAGTACCGAGGATCGCCCCGATCCCGGTCATCACCGCCGGAATCGGCGGGTCTTCGACGACGACGCACCGCCCGCCGGGGGTCGGTAGGACGAGGCGGAGTTTGCCGCCGCCGACTTTCTTGTCGTCGCGCATGGCGTCGAGGATCTGCTCCGGCGTGGGCAAGCCACCGGCACCTGCCTCACGCAGCCGCGTCGGCAGGCCCGCGGCACGCAAAAAGTTTTCCACATGCGCGACCAGCGCGTCGTCGGCCATGCCCATCGCGCGGGCGCAGTGAGCCGCACAGACGGTCCCGAGGGCGACGGCCTCGCCGTGGTGGAGCCCCCCTCCCTGTGCCCCCGCCTCGTCGGTGTTGCCGGCTAACCCCGGCATCGTCTCCAGCGCGTGCCCGAAGGTGTGCCCGAGGTTGAGGACCATCCGCCCGGGGTGTTCCGCTGCAGAGGTTTCGCCCACGCCCACAGGCTGAGCCTGTGGGCTTGTTTTATGTGGTTTTGGGATGCTCGTGGGAACGGGCACTCGCTCTTCCCGCTCGTCCCCCTCGACGACCTTCGCCTTGATCGCGACGTTCCGCGCGACCAGCTCGGCAAGGGCCGTCGTGTCGCACGCCAGGAACTTGGCCATGTCGGCCGTCAGGAACTCGCCGAGTTCGGCGTCGCCGAAGTCGGCCGCGAGGAGCGCGTGCTTGACGCACTCGGCGAGCCCGGCGCGGAGCTGCCGCGGCGGGAGCGAGGCGAGCACGCTCGGGTCCGCCAGCACGCGACGCGGCTGGTGGAACGCCCCGGCCATGTTCTTCTTGAGGCTCCCCGAGGTGGTCCGGAGGTTCACGCCCGTCTTGCCGCCGACCGACGCGTCGACCATCGCCAGCAGCGTGGTGGGGCACTGCACGACCCCGATGCCGCGTCGGTACGTCGCGGCCGCAAACCCCGCGACATCGCCGACGATCCCGCCGCCGATCGCCAGGACCAGGTCGCCGCGTTCGAGCCGGGCTTCGGTCATGCCGACGAGCAGGCGTTCGAGCGTCGCCAGGGATTTGACTGGCTCGCTCGGCTCGATCTCGGCCCGGAAGACCTGCGCCCCCGCCGAGTGCAGGCCGGCCAGCGCCGCGTCGATCGTGCTTACGGGCACGCCGGCATCGATGACCGCGAAGACCCGCTTGCCACGCAGGGGCTCGGGCTTGACCGCCTCGGCCAGTTCGTTCGCCAGCGCTTCGCCCGCGAGCACCCCCGGCCGAACGACCACGTCGTACGAGCGGTCGCGCAGTGGTTCTTGGTCCGCCGCGCCATCAAGCCGAACGCGCACGACCCGTCCGGCGCTCATCCGCCGTTCCCTTTGCCGTTGTCCGTCCCGCCACTCCCCAGCCCGGCCCCCCCCCCCAGCCCAGCCCGGTCGCGGCTCTGCTGGTCCGGCCGTCGCCATTCGATGTGCGGCGCGTCGCCCCACAGCATCTCGATGTCGTAGTGCGCCCTCATCTGCGGCTCAAAGACGTGCACCACCACGTCCACACAGTCCAAGACAATCCACGCCGTCCGCGCATCCCGGTTGGACCGGAAGACCGCGTGCCCTTGCTCCTCGGCCATCTTCCGCACGTCGTCGGCGGCACTGCCCATCTGCCGGTCGGAGGTGCCCGAGGCCACGACGATGTAGTCGCAGACCTGGCTGAGGTTCCGCACGTCGAGCAGCACGACCTCCTCGCACTTGTCGTCGGCGAGCAGCCGTGCGGCCTCGATCGCAAACGCCCGCGTCGCCTCCGGGTCCTGACGGCTTACCGTCGGGAACGTCTGGTGCTGGTATTCCTGGTGCGGCTCATGGCGGGTCTCGGGCATCGTCCAGACAATAGGCAATCAGCGCCCGGACGGCCCTCGTGCTGATATCCTTGCCTCCACCGCCGTGCCCCAAATCGGGTTCCTTTGCCCAGTTCACCGCCCGCCCCGGTCGCCCGCATGACACCGATTCTTCTTGCTGTTCTGGTTGCCGCCGTCGTCGGGATCGCCGTCTGGGTCGAGCGCCGCCACCGCCGCCTGTCAGACCGGCTCAAGCGGCTGGAACTGGTCGAGCGGGACGTGCTCAACCTCCGCCGCGCCTTCACCGCCGAGCGGGCGAGGGCGGCGCTGGCCGTGGCGGGAAGAGAGCCGCGGCTGCCGCTGCGCTTCCCCTCGCAGTTCGGCGAAGACCTGCTGCTGTGGGACCTCTTCGACGGCAGGCTCGACGGTTTTTATATCGAGGTGGGCGCGCACGACGGCGTGACCGACGCGGTGACGTATCCCTTCGAGGCCGTGGGGTGGACGGGCCTGCTCGTCGAGCCGATGCCGAGCCGGTACGAGGCGTGCAAGGCGGCGCGGCCGGGCTCGCACGTCGTCCACGCCGCCCTGGCCGGCCGGGGGTCGAGCGGCACGACCACGCTCCGCATCCTCGCCCCCGAGGGTCACGAGGGGGACGTCAGCGAATCGGGCAAGGACGTCCTGACCGCGCACATCGACGGGCGGGCGATGGAAGGCCGCTACGGCTCGCACCTGCGCGACGACCGCGGCAGCGTGAGCGTGCCGTTGACGACGATGGACGCGGTGCTCGAAGCGATGCCCGGCGGCCCGGCGGAGCACAGCATTGATTACGCGATCATCGACGTGGAGGGGTTCGAGCTGGACCTGCTGGAGGGGTTTGATCTGGAGAAGTGGAAGCCGCGGGTGTTGCTGATCGAGGACCTGTCAATGGGCCTTGGCGCGGAGGGGAAGAAGATCCGCGCATACGTCGAGCGGTTCAACTACCGGCACGTCGGCTGGTTCGCCTACAACCGCCTGTTCGTCCGCAATGACGAGGTGGAACTGCTGAAGAAGGCGTACGAGCTCTTCGACCGCCCCGCGTTCCCGCGGCTGGGGAAGAACTGAGCAACTTGGTCTTGGGTGGGGCGGGCGTCCCGCCCGCCCAGTGGGATGCTCAAAGATAACCGCAGGGCGGGCGGGACGCCCGCCCCACCCAAGACAGATCGAGTTTCATGCCGCTCGCTATCCCAGCACGCGACGAGCGAGTTGTTTGACCCGTTGCACGATGCCTCTTGATCGCGACGGGCATTCCCATCCGCGCTTTGCGAACGCCTGCGTGACCCGGGCATCGAGTTCCGCGGGGAGGTGTTGGCTCTGGTGTGCCAAGCCGCGCTGCGCGTGCTTGGTGATCCAGGTGAGGGCCTTGCAGAGATGCTCCTGGGTGAGCGCGTCGGCGCGGGGCCGATCGTGCCCGACGGGGTCGTGCTTGTCGCAGAGGGTGACCACGTCGTCGAGCCAGCGGAGCAGGCGTGCGGGGCTGGCGGTCATACGGCCCGGCTCGTCGTGCTTGTTGACCAGGAGTCGATCGGTGAGCGCGACGGTGCCGACCGCCGCGGCTCGGTAGATCAGGTCGCGGTCCTCGCCGAAGTTGAGCGACGGATCGAACCGCAGCCCCGCCCGGACCGCACGCGGCGTCAATGTCAGCCCGGTGGTGCAGAAGACGTGCGACGTGCCGAGGATGCAGCCGGGGTGTGGGAGGGTGCTCATCCGTGGCACAGGCGTCTCGCCTGTGCGATCGAACGAAAGCGATTTGGTCATCCACGCGCCGTCCGGCCGGCGTTCTTTGCTCGCCTTCTCGCCGACCTGCACATGCCCGCCGACAACGCACGAGGCGTCGGGGATCGCGCCGATCAGCCGGAGGACGTGTGCCGCGGCCCCCTCGCGCAGCTCGTCGTCGGCATCCAGAAACAGCACGTGCCGAGCATGCCCGTCCGTTTCCATCCGCCGCCCGACCTCGTCGAGCCCCCGGTTGCGTGCGGCGGCCGGCCCCGCGTTGGTCTGGACGATCACCCGCGCCCCGGCTGCTGCCGCACGCGTCGCCGTGGCGTCGGTCGAGCCGTCGTCGATCACCAGCACTTCGCCCGCGCCGTCCCGCGCGGCCGCGCTGCGCACGGCCCGCTCGATCGTCTTCTCGGCGTTGTACGCCGCGATGAGCACGACGATCGGGTGTTCGCGCACGCCGCCGTTCACGCCTCCTCCTTGGGCTTGCGCAGCAGGAGGTCGACCCACGACGCCGACTCCTCGATCGCCTCGACCAGCGGCACCGGCGTCAGCGTCTTCTTCACCGTCTCGCCGAGCATCGGCCCCGAGCCGGCGTCGAATCCTCCCACACCCCGCGGCACGCCCAGCAGCATCGCGCCGCCCGGCACCACCACACGCCACAGCTCCTTCAACTCCGCCTCCTCCGGCATGTCCTGCTCGTCTTTCGCCACGCACACCACCACGTCGAACGAGCCGTCCGTCTCGCCCGCGAGCGTCTCGTACGAGCCGAGCTCGATCGCCAGGTGCTCGATCGCGTACCGCTGGACGGCGAAGGCCACCGACTCCTCGTCGGCCTCCACCGCCACCACGCCCCCCGACGGCCCGACGAGGCGGCTCAGCCACGCGGGGGCGAAGCCCGTGCCGCCGCGTGCGTCGAGGACGCGCATCCCCGGCATGACCACCGCGTCGAGCAGCTGATAGCGAGCCAGCGAGGCCCGGCCCATCAGGTCGGCGTACACGCGACGCGCCGTGCAGTGGATGACCTGCTTGCTCCCGTCGGGGAAGGTCACGCGGTACGCCTTCTCGCCCGGCCCTTTGCGCGACAGCGCCCGCGAGAGCTGCTCGGCCGACAGCTCGCGGTAGTAGACGCCCTCGACCTTCACGCCGTGGCGGATGCCGAGGAGGCGGCGGAGCTGCTGCCGCCAGCGGGCGATCTGCTTGCGCACGCGCATCCGCGTGGTCTTGCGCATCGTCGCGGATGTTCGTGTCGCGGGAACCACGCTGTTGAGGAAGTGCTTTGTTTAGAGGCCCACGGCTATAGCCGTGGGCTTCACATCACGGAGTACCGCGTGTCCTGCACCGACCCCGATCCACCGCGTCGGCTCGTGCTGATCGGTGATCGTCCACGCGTAGTCGGCCCCCTCGTGCATCTGCGCGACGACCTCGGGGCAGTTGCAGTCGCGCGAGAGGTGCAGCAGCACGACGTGCAGCTTGGGCTCGATGTGCCCGATCGCGGTGAGGGCCTGGAAGTTGGACAGGTGCCCGCTGCCGCCGGTGATGCGCTGCTTCAAAAACTCCGGCCGTCCCGAGGCCTCCTGCATCCTGGGGCAGTAGTTGGACTCGATCGCCAGCACGTCGACGCCGGTGAGGTGCTCGATCAGCTCGGCGGTGACGCACCCGACGTCGGTCGCAAAGCCCAGCGACCCGCCGACCAGCTCGAAGCGGAAGACGCTCACGCCCTCCTCGTCGTGGCTGGCCATATACACGCGGCACCCGCCCCCGCCGTCGCCGGCGAGGGAGAAGCCGTCGTCGAACGCCGCGAGCTTGGGCCGGCCCAGCGTGCCGCGTTCGGCGAGCGGCGTGCGGGCCAGTTCGCGGGCGTGGGTGTGGTGGGCCCGCACGCAGACGTGCCCGGGCATGGTGTTCGCCGCGCCGGGCCTGAGCCAGCCGCGGTGCAGGTGGTCGGCGTCGAGGTGCGTCAGGATGACCGAGTCGATCTGGTGCGGCTCGATGCCCAGCGTGCCCAGCAGCCGCCAGGTTTTGCGGGGCGAGAGCCCGAGGTCGATCAGGCACGCCCGCCGCCGCTGCGTCACGCCGTCGCCCAGCAGCAGGACCGAGCAGTTCCCCGCCGAGCCGCTCGCCAGCACGCACAGGGCCGGGCCGTCGGGCAGCACCGGCGGCTCGTACATCCTCGTCATGGTCGCGTCCGTGCTCTCCATAGGGGCAGAGGATACCCGAAAAGGCGCTGTTCGTCAGGAACCATCCGGGAACGCTCTCATACGAGACGCGAGCGGGAGCGAGCGTGCAGAACACTCGACTATGGGACACGCTCCCTTCCGGTCGCGTCTCGTATGAGCGCAACGCCCGCACGCGGGCGGTCATTCCGCTTCATCATCATCCCGCGCGCTGCTCCCCCCCATCCCCCTCGGCGGCTTGCCCATCCCCGGCGTGATGCCGCGTGTGCTCGACGCGATGAACTCGGCCAGCTCGAGCATCGGCGGGCAGCCCCGCCCTTGCGAGGCCCGCTCGCGCAGCTCGGCCACCACTTCCGCCCGCGGCATGGGCCTTCTCAGCAGATCGCTGAACGCTTTTCGCAGAGCGGTGATATGCTCGCGTTGAAAACCGTTCCGCCGGAGGCCCACGAGGTTGAGGCCGCCGACGCGGTTCCGCTCGTTCACCATGCAGAACGGCGGCACGTCCAGCGAGACGGCGCAATCCCCCGACATCATCACCAGCCGGCCGATGCGGCAGAACTGGTGCACCACCGCGTTGCCGCCGAAGGTCACGCGGTCGCCGACGATCGCGTGCCCCGCGACGCCGGCCCCGTTGACAAAGACGCAGTCGTTGCCGACCTGGGCGTCGTGGGCCAGGTGGGTGTTGACCATCAGGAAGCAGCGGTCGCCGAGCTTGGTCGGCGTCTGGGCGTTCGTCGCCGCGTGGATCGTCGCGTGCTCGCGGATCAGGCAGTCTTCGCCGACCACGATCCCGGCCGTCGGCATGCCGGGCTTGAACTTGTAGTCCTGTGGCTCAAACCCTAGGCACGCAAACGGGTACAGCACCGTCCTCGCGCCGATCGCCGCCGGACCCTGGATGTAGTTGTTGCCCATCAGCCGCACGCCCGAGCCGAGCTTCACAGGTCCTTTGACGAAGCAATACGGCCCGATCTCGACGTCACTGGCCAGATCAGCCTCGGGGGAAACAACCGCGGTCGGATGGATGGTCGGCATCGGGAGGAGGGTAGGAAAGGCGTCGGGCGTTAGGCGTGAGGCGTCGGTGGCCGGCGTCATCCGACGGTTGTCATGACACCGACGCCCCACGCCCCACGCCTGACGCCTTGTTTTCCTAAACTCCCTTCGTGTCCCTTCCCGTTACCGATCTCGGCAGGCTCGACTACGCCGCGGCGCTGCGGGTCCAGACCGAGATGCTCGAACAGGTCCTCGCCTCGCGCGACACGCCCAACCCCCTCCCGGCCCACATTTTTCTGGTCGAGCACGACCCGCCGGTCATCACGGTCTCCCGCCGGGCCGGCTCGCGGGCCAACCTGCTGGCGAGCGACGAGCACCTCGCCTCACGCGGCGTCACGCTCGCCGAGACCGACCGCGGCGGCGACATCACCTACCACGGCCCCGGCCAGCTCGTCGTCTACCCCATCGTCGACCTCAACGCCCACCGCCTGGGCCTGCACGCCTACATGCGGCTGCTCGAAGAGGCCGTCATCCAGACCTGCCGCGAGTTCGGCGTCGTCGCCGACCGCGACCCGAAGGCCACCGGCGTGTGGGTGGTTGGTGGCACCGATCTCCAGATCGGTGCGAAGGCGACCGAGGGGCTGAGCCCCTCGGCTTTCGAATCACCTTCCAGAAAGATCTGCGCGATGGGTGTGCGTGTCCGCCGATGGGTCTCGATGCACGGCCTGGCGCTCAACGTCGACCCCGATATGTCGCACTTCTCCCTCATCATCCCCTGCGGCCTCGTCGGACGCCCCGTCACCAGCCTCCGCAACGAACTGGGCGACGCCTGCCCGCCGATGCCCGAGGTCAAAACGGTGCTCGTGCGGAATCTCACGCGGCAGCTCGAAGGTGCGAGCAATCGTCAAGCAGGTTGAGCCGTGGGGTTTAAGTAGAAGCCGCGAAGCGGCGACACGCTTTTCAGCCCCGGGCGTGAGCCCGGGGTAGGCGTGCTATGTTGAAACAAAGCCCCGGAGGGGCGAAACTGTTTGAGTGCCGCCCCTCCGGGGCTTTTTCATCGGGACACGCGAGCGTTTCCCACGGCTCACGCCGTGGGCTGTGCAGAGTGTCGCCCTTCGGGGCTCGATGTCTTTGGCAGCTCAGACTTCCTCGACCTCTTTGGCCTTCTTCGTCACCGCGTCGTCGGTTTCGGTCTCGTACTTCTTGAGCAGCTCCTGGATCTCGGTCTTGAGCTGGTCGACCTCGTCCTCGGGGACTTTGGTGCCGGGCTGGTTGGCCAGGCCGTCGGCGTGCTTGTTGGCGTCGCGACGGACGTTGCGGAGCGAGACCTTGGCCTCCTCGCCGAGCTTTTTGCAGTGGGTGATGAGCTGCTTGCGTCGGTCGCCCGAGAGGGCCGGCACGCTGACGCGGATCTGCTTGCCCTCGCTGATCGGGTTGAGCCCGAGCCCCGCGGCCTCGATCGCCTTCTTGATCTCGCCGACCGAGCCGGCGTCGAAGGGCTTGATGAGCAGTTGGCTCGGCTCGGGAACGGAAATGGCGGCGAGCGACTTGAGGTCGCTCTGCGAGCCGTAGTAGTCGACCTTGATGAACTCGAGCAGCGCCGGCGTGGCCCGGCCCGTGCGGATGCCGCGGAGCTCCTTCTTGAGGTAGTCCACGGCCTTGGTCATCGCCTCTTCGGCTTCCAGCAGAATCGTGTCAGGATCGGTCGACATGTCGTGTTTCCAAGGGGTTTCGTATCGCCAAACGTCCGCAAGTATAGAACGTTGGTTCAGTCGTGCGTGCCCGGCGCGTTGGTGACCAGCGTGCCGAGCTTGCCGCCGGCGATGGCGTTTTGGATGTTGCCGCGGGTCTTGAAGTCGAAGACGAGCACGGGGATGTTGTTCTCCTGGCACATCGCCAGGGCGGTGAGGTCCATGACGCCGAGGTTGTCCTTGACGGCCTGGGCGAAGGTCAGCGAGTCGTAGCGTTTGGCCGCGGGGTTTTTGGCCGGGTCGGCGGTGTAGACGCCGTCGACCTTGGTCGCCTTCATGAGCAGGTCGCACTCCAGCTCGGTCGCGCGGAGGGCGGCGCAGGTGTCGGTGGTGCAGAAGGGGTTGCCCGTGCCGGCCACGAGGATGACCACGCGGCCTTTTTCCATGTGCCGAAGCGCCTTGCCGCGGATGAACGGCTCGGCCACCGCCCGCACGTCGATCGCCGTCATGACCCGCGAGTCGATCCCCAGGTGCAGCAGCGCTTCCTTGAGGGCCAGCCCGTTCATGATGGTCGCGAGCATTCCCATGTAGTCGGCCGTCGCCTGGTGGATGTGCGCCTGCTTGGCGAACTTGGCCCCCCGCACGAAGTTGCCCCCCCCGACGACGACGGCGAGCTGGACGCCGGTGTCGTACGCCGCCTTGACCTCCGCGGCGATCATCGACAGCTCCTCGGCGTCGATGCCCCCTCCCCTCCCGTCCCCGCCCCCTTGGCAGAACGCCTCGCCGCTGAGTTTGAGGAGCACCCGTCGGTACGGCGTCCTCGGCGCGGCGTCGGATGTCGGTTGCGGCAAGCGGGACGGCGATGAAGAGGTGGAGGGCATCAGGTTGTCTCGTCCCCCGGTTCCCCTCTTGTTCGCATCATACCGGATCAGGGGAAAATGCCGCCGTCCTCGGCCGGAAGGGGGCGGCGTCTGCGTACCAACAGGGCGGCGGCAGGCAACCATACCCCGCATGGGCCCGCTTTGCGCGCCGATCGGGGGAACATGGGCCGAAGAACCGCGTCTTGTGCGCTCAAGAGGGTCGAACCGCCGACGAAAAGGCCGCGAACAACTTCTGGTTGGTGCCAGACGGGGCGTGCCGCCCCGGAGAACGTCGATTTGCGAAACGAATCCCTGCATCTCATCCTGAAGTGGCTCGCACGCGGCACGGCGGCCGGGTTGGTCCTCTCGGCGATCGTCCACGTCATCGTCCTGCTGGCGGCTTCGCAGTTCGGGGTCACCTACGGCCGGCTCGGCGCGGTCGGCGAATCCGCCTCCAACGACCTCGGCGACGTCGACCTGGCGATCGTCACCGACGTCCAGCTCCGCGCCATGGAGGCCCAGACGGAGGAGCTGCTCGACATCAGCGTCGGCGAGACCGCCCAGGAGGATCTCGACACCTCCGTCGATCTCGACATCCAAGACTCCCCCGACACCGGCGCGACCGAGAGCGAGCTGGGGGCGATCGTCGACTCGCAGACCGGCTCGGGGGATATCGGCGACACGCCGAGCGACAACATCACCGGCACCGGCGACGGCTCGACCAAGTTCTTCGGCGTCGAGGCGCGCGGGGCCCGCTTCGCCTACATCGTCGATGTCTCGGGGTCGATGGCCGCCCCGCGGGAGAAGATCGTCACGCTCCGCGCCCAGCTCAACGAGTCGATCGGCTCGCTCCTGGAGCACATGGCGTTCTACGTGGTCTTCTTTGAGACCAAGCCGACCAAGCTCGCCGGGCGGGACCGCTGGATCGCGGCCTCCGACGCCGGCAAGTCGCTGGCCTCGCGCGAGATCGAGAAGGTCGACGCCCAGGGGGGCACCAACCCCGGCCCGGCCTTCGAGATCGTGCTGAACATGAAGCCGTTGCCCGATGCGATCTACTTCATGACCGACGGGCAGTTCGGCGTCGAGGTGGCCGAGCAGATCCGCGAGACGATGAAGCGGGGCCGGCGGATCCCGATCCACTGCATCGCGTTCGTCGACGCCAGCGCCGAGCCGTTGATGAAGAAGATCGCCAAGGAATCGGGCGGGACGTACACCTTTGTGCCGGGGGTGAAGCCGTGAGGGTGTGCCGATTGCGATTTCATACCAGACGCGAGCGTAAGCGAGCGTGTAGACCGCTTGAGTACAGGACACGCTCCCTGATGGTCGCGTCTCGTATGAGAGCGGCAGGTGTGATGACATCGGCGTTCGTCTGTGCGTGCTTTGCGACGTCTCTTTATGCCGACACGCGCATCGCGCTGCGAGGCGACGCCTCGCCGATCGACGCCGAGACGGTGGAGTGCGCCGAGGAGGGCGTGCGCTTTGCCGGCGGCTCGGGGCGCGGCGTCGTCGCCTGGGACCGCGTGCTCGACATGACGGACGACGCGCACGCGGAGGCCGAGCGATGGGAGGGGTGGGAGGAGCTGGCGGATCGCGTGTTTCGCGCGCGGGTCCGCATCCAGCGGGGTGATTGGCGTGCCGCCGAGCCGCTGCTGGAGGAGCTTGCGGCCAACGTGCAAAGCGGCCCGACCGCGGCGGTGGTCTTCGAGGGGCTCGCGAGTTGTCGCGTGCACCGCGGGGCGTACGTGTCGGCGGTGCTGCCGTGGCTGCGGTGGGCGCGCGTGCAGGATGCGCGGGACGCGGAGCTGACGAGCGCCGAGTTTGGCGCGGGGAATGGCAAGGCCGCGGGGCCGATTGTGTGGGTGGGTGGCGAGATCGCGCCGACGACCCTGGCCGCGCCGGTGATGGATGCCGGCACGCGGCTGTGCCCGAGCCTGCCGCCGATCTGGCTGGCCGACGCGGGCGTGCGCAGCGCCGCCGAGATCGCCGAGTGGGACTCGCTGGCCGCCACACCAGCGGACGGGAACACGCCGCGCGGAGCATCCCTTGTGCAGTGGTACCGCGCGGCCCTCCGGCGGACCTGCGGCATCGAGACGCCGTTGCCCACGACCAGCACCTACGACCCCGGCGTGCGGCTCGTCGCCGACATCGTGACGGCGCGCTTCAGCGAGGCGGACGCGCGAGCAGGGGCGCGTGCGGCGTTGCAGCGCCGCGTCGATCTGGCGCAGTCGGACGGCAAGGCTTTGCCCCGATGGATCGAGGCGTGGTGCCGCGCGGGGATCGGCGGCTCGCTGTTGCAAGAAGAGTCCGTCGACGACCGCCGACGCGGCGTCGTGCAGCTCTTGCACGTGCCGGCGCGGTTCGGCAACGAGCAGCCGTACCTGGCCGGCGTGTGCCTGGCCGAGTCCGCGGCGGCGCTCGCCCACATGGGCGACACACGCGGCGCATCGGCGCTCAAGGCCGAACTGGCACGGCGGTACCCCGGCCACTCGGCGCTGGCGTGGGAAGGATTGTCCGCGATCGGTACGCCAACACCCGCAACGAAAGGCGGTTCATGAAGACACGAAGCTCGGCGATATCTGTTCGGCTGCTGGCGGCGGGGCTCGCGCTCGCCCCGGCGGGCGCTGCGTTTGCGCAGGACGCCGCCGCGGCGGAGGAAGGGGGCGAGGTCACCAAGTCGATCTTCGACCACATTCTCTCCGGCGGGCCGATCGGGTTCCTCATCATCATCCTGTCGTTCGTCGCGCTCGCGCTCGGGATCGCGCACCTCATCAGCGTGCGCGAGGAGCGGCTCGCCCCGGCCGAGCAGATCGAGTCGCTCGACAAGATGCTCAAGGCCGGGGACGTCGCGGGGGCGATCCGCTACTGCCAGGACGAGGAGCACGACACGTTCCTGACGCGCGTGCTCGGCTCGGCGCTGGCGCGGTGCGCCAAGAGCCCGTTCGGCTTTTTGGAACTCAAGGCCGCGGTGGAGGAGGCGGGGCAGGTGCAGATCGACCGGCTGCACCGCTCGACCGACGGCATCGGGCTCATCTCGTCGGTTGCGCCGATGCTGGGGCTCTTGGGCACGGTCGTCGGGATGGTCGGGGCGTTCGAGACGATCGGCGCGACGGCCGGGCCGGTGAAGCCGTCGCTGCTGGCCGGGTACATCGCGGTGGCGCTCATCACGACGGTGCTGGGGCTGATCGTGGCGATCCCGTGCACCGCGGCGTACTCGTTCTTCCGCAGCCGCATTGATCGACTGACCGAGGAGATCGGCGAGGTGATCGAGGAGCTGGCGTTGCACCTGGAGCAGGCGTCGCGGCCGCGCGGTGGCGCAGCGCCTCAGCAAGCGGCGAGGCCGATGCAGCAGCCGCAGCCGTTGAACGCGATGCCGCGCCCGATGCCGATGCCCCGGCCGGCGGCGGCCCAGCCGGCGCAGCAACCAATGCCACAACCCGCGCAAGCTGCGCCGCCGCCGATCCCGCAGTCGCAGCCGGGGGTGCAAGGCGGAAACGGCAATGGCGCGGGGAACGTGTGAGCGCAAGAGCCACGGGTTCATGAATACGGGCGATTCGCCCTCGCTCGCGCTTCGGGCTCGTTGTCAAGATTGAACGGGAAGGGAGCACAGGTCGGATCATGCTGAGCGCATCGGGGAGACGATCATCACGGAAGAAGGCTCGCTTGCGCGGCGGCGAGGGGTCGTCTCGCGCGCGGTACGCCGGGCCTGACCTGACGCCGATGATCGACGTGGTGATGCAGCTCTTGATCTTCTTCATGTTCGCGAGCCAGTTTGTCAGCGCGATGCGGACGCCGGTGGATCTGCCGAAGGTGCGGGGCGAGGAGGCCAAGCGGCCGCCGCGTGAGCAACTGGTGATCGACATCCGCCCCGACGGCGGGTATGTCGTCAACTCCGAGCCGATCGGGCTCGAGGCGCTGCGCGAGCTGCTCGTCGCCGAAGCCGCGGCGGGCGGGGGGGGAACGCCGGGTGAAGGGGGCGTGCTGGTGCGTGCGGATCGTTCGGCGTCGGCGTCGGCGGTGAACGTCTTGGCGCGCGAGGCCGCACGGGCCGGGGTGAAGACGTGGAGGCTCGGGACGGCGGGGGAGTAAAAATTTGATACGCCCGCGCACCGGTCTGCCCCCCCAACCGGTGCCACCAAAGATGATGCATCACAGACAAGGAACAGCGAAGGAATGAGATTCAGCCGACATCGCGGGGCGGGGCCGAGGCTGGGGGCGTTGCCGCTCACCAGCCTGATCGACGTGGTGTTTTTGCTGCTGATCTACTTCATCGTGACGGCGGATTTCACGGGGCGCGAGTCGGACTTGTCGTCAGCGCTGGGGCGCAAGAGCGCCGAGGGGGGGGCCGCGGCGGATTTGCTGCCGCAGGTGTTGAGGGTGGAGATTCGTGGAAATGGAACCGTCGGTTTCAAGCTCGGCGGGCGTGAATTTACGGATCGCGGGAAACTGACGGAGGTGCTGCGGAAGCTGCCGAAGGAGGCAGGAGTTTTCGTGCGGGTGTCGGACGGCGTGCGCGTGGAAGACGCGGCGGCAGCGATCCAGGCGTGCAAGGACGCGGGCTTTACGAGGGTGTCGTATGTGCCGGGCGAGTAGGCTGCTCATGTTGATGCTCGCGTTGGGGGGTGTGCGAGCGGCGGCGCTTGCGCAGGACGGCGTCGACGAGCCGCGTGAGCTCTCGACGGTCTCGGCGGACGAATCGGTCGAGGCGTATTTGGATGCGCTCGGGCTGAAGGAGGTCTTGGCGCAGCAGCTTGCCGAGCGTGTCGAGGCCGCGCCGGCGCGGGAGCGCGGCCCGATCGCCGAGCGGCTGGCGGCGTTGTACGTCGAGCTGCTCACCAGCGCCGACAAAGCCGCGGACCGGCGGGCGTGGGAGGCCAAGGCGCGGGCGCTGCTGGACGCGGTGCCGGACGCGGACACGTTCGAGCTGCGGATCAGCCTGGCGCGGGCGGTGTACCAGCGGGCGGAGGAGACGGCCGAGCGGTACCGCCTGCGGCTGGCCAGCGAGGAAGAAGCCGCCGAGGCCGAGGCGTCGCTCCGCGGCGTCATCCAGACGCTCACCGACGTCGCGTCGAAGGTGCACCGGCGCGTCGAGACGTACGAGCGCGCCGAAGAGCAGGGACGCGACCTCGACCGCGTCGTCCGCGACGGGCAGACGCTGCAGGAACTGCTCGGCGACGCACGGCGGCTGCGCTCGCTGGCGTACTACTACGCCGGGTGGAGCTACTACTACGTCGACTTCCTGCGCAGCGCAGCCGTGCAGAACGGCGGCGAGAACGCCGGGGCGGGGACAGGAAGCGGCGGCGGGCGCGAGGCGCTGCGGTGCTTCGGGTGGCTGCTGGGCGCGCCCGACGGGCGGGAGGCGACGCTCGACCGCGTGCCGAAGGGGCTCTTGAAATATGAGCACATCGCCCGCTCGGCGATCGCGTGCGGGCTGGTCTTCTCGCAGCGGGGCAACGACAGCGAGGCGATGAAGTGGCTCGAGCTGGTGGGGTCGTTCGAGGAGCTGCCCGAATCGGTGAAGCCGCAGCTTTTGCCGCGGGAAATCGGCGTGCTCGCGAAGGCCGATCGGTGGGCCGACGTGGACCGCGTGGTGCGCGAGGCGCGGCGTGACGGGGCCGAGCCGCTCGACGTGCCGACGGCGCGGCTGCTGGTCGTGCTCGCGCTCGAAGGGCAGGCGAGCGCCTCGGAGGCCTCGCGCCGTCGCGAGAGCGAGCTGGCGAAGATCGGGCTGGGCGACCTCGTGCTGCGCGGCGAGATCGGGCACGTCATCGACCTGGCGAGCCGCTACGGCACAGCGTCGCTGGGCGACAACGGCTTCATCGCGCGGTACGTGCGGGCGATCAAGGCGTACGAGGACGCCAAGGCGCTCGACGCCGCGTCGGATGCTGAGGTGACCACGTCGCAGGAACCTACCCGCGACCCCGAGATCGCGGCGGCGTACCGCGCGGCGGGTTCGCTCTTTGCCCAGTCGATCGACGAGCCGGACGCGGCGCAGTTCCCCGCCGAGCGGGCAAAGGCGCGGCTGCTGGCGGGGATGACGCTCTACCACGCCGGCGATCTGGCGCGGGCGGGCGACGTGCTCCTCGCGGCGTCGCGCGTGCCGCCCGGCGCGAGCGCCGAGGAAAAAAACGCCGCGGAAGAGGCGATGTGGGGGGCGATCGTCGCGCTGGACCGCGTGGTGTCGGAGGGTCTGGCGGAGGGCGGGACCGAGGCCGCCCGGGAGAAGCTCGCGCAGACCATCGCGCTGTACGTGCAGACGTATCCGGGCTCGTCGCGCTCGGCGACGCTCTTGCTGCGCAACCGCGGCGGTGAGGGGATGGACGACGAGAAGACGCTCAATATTTTGCTGGCCGTCGAGCCGGGCTCGCCGGTGTACGACGCCTCGCGGCGCGAGGCGGCGCGGTTGCTCTATGCGCGGTTCCGCGCGGCGCGCGGGAGCGCGACGGAGAAGGACTTTGCCGCGATGCGGTTTGTCGGGCTCGCCGACGAGCTGCTGGCGGCCGACAAGACGGTCGCGCTCGGCAAGGCGGGGGAGGAGACCACCGCGGCGGGCGAGCGCGTGATCGTCCGCGCGCGGCAGATGCTCGACGCGCTGCTGAGCGTCTCGTCGCCCGACGCGGCGCGGGCCGAGCGCGTGTTGCAAGCCCTGCGCGGCGTCGCGGCGTACAACGGCCTGAGCCTCGACGAGCACCGGCAGGAACTGCTCTTCCGCCAGTTGCAGATCGCGCTGGTGAAGAACGAAGCCGATCAGGCCGAGCCGCTGCTGGGCCAGCTCTCGGCCGCGGCGGGTGCTCAGCAGAGCCAGTTTGTCACCGCGGCGTACCGGCTCGTGTTCATGCGGGCGGTCGATGCGTGGAAACACGGCGGCGCAACACCGGCAACACCCGACGAAGACCCCGCGGCCCGCGCCCGGGCCGTCGTCACGACCGGCCTGCGGGTGATCGACGGGCTCGGCGCAGACGACGGCGTGCTGAGCACGCGCGACAGCGCGGCGATGAGCGTCTACGCGGCGGTCGCGCAGGCCGCGGCCGAGGTGTGGAAGACGACGGGCGAGACCGAGGCCCGCGACACCGCGATCCGCATGGATTCGGCGATCCTCGCGGCGTCGCCGAACGTCGAGGGCTCGCTGGTGCGGCTCGCCGAGACGAGCGAGGCCGCGGGGGAGGGCGCGAGGGCGCTCGAGTGCTGGCGGCTGCTGATGGCGGGCCGCACGCAGAACACCGACGGGTGGTACGAGGCGCGGTACCACTCGCTGCGGCTGCTGGCGCAGCAAGACCCGGCGCGAGCGCGGCAGGCGATGGACCAGTTCGTCGCGCTCAACCCGGACTTCGGCCCCGAGCCGTGGCGGGCGAAGATGCGCGAGCTGGAGGCCACGCTGCCCCCTGCCGCGCCGCCGGCGGATGCAACGAATGGTGCTCCAGACGGAAACGGGGGCGCGTCGTGAGCGAGCAGGGCGAGCCGAATATACCGGACGCACAAGCGCGGGCGTTGACGCTGATCGCGCACTTCCTCGGGCCGGAGGCGGTGGGGGGGAGCGTCTTCGAGTTGCTCGGCCTGCCGCGGGGTAGGCACGAGGCGGAGACGGTGCGCGGGGCGCTGCAGGCGCGGCTCGACCGCGTGCGGGCCCACCCCGACGGCGAGACCGACGCGGCCGACGAGGTGCGGCTGGCGCTGCACACGGCCGCGGCGCAGCTCATCGAGGCGCTGCGGCAGGATCAGGCGCAGCGCGGCGCGGCGGCGAATATCGGCGAGGCCGGGCGGCCGCAGGGCTTCCGCGAGGAGGCGATGCTCATCATCGCGCAGGACGGGGGCTTCAACGATCAGACGTTGCGGCGGCTCACCGCTCTTGCGCAGCGGCGCGGCCTGACGGCGGCGGACGCGATGACGCTGCTCGCGTCGGTCGGACAAGCCGGGCACAGCGCGGCGGCCGAACCGATCATGCCGATCGAGCCGGTGCGCCATGCCGCGCCGCCGCCGACGCGGTCGCCGGCGGGATGGCGTGACGAAGAAGAGGAGGGATACGAGCGCGGCGTCGATCTGGAGGTCCGGCGTGCCGTCCGCGAGGCGATGTGGGTCGGCGGGTTCATCCTGGTCGGGCTTGTCGGCGTGATCGTTCTGGCGATCGTGATCTTCAGCGGGCGCGGCGCGACCCCGCCGGGTCCACCCGCGCCGGCCGCGGCTTCCGGCGCAGGTTCGGGCGCGTCGGCGAGCGCGGCACAACCGTCATCGTCGGCGGGAGGCGAGAGCACGGAGTCGACGGAGACCGCCGCCTCGCCGGTCGGCGGACCGGCCGACCCCGAGCCGGTGATGGTCGACGCGGGCAAGGTGCTGGCGAAGCTGCGCGGCGCGTCGGTCGGCATCAAGGCCGTCACCACCTCGACGGCAGGCAACGGAGAGCGCGGGAGCGCACCCGTCGGCGGCGCGGCCGAGCACGCCGCGGCGTTCGACGAGGCGGTCGCGACGGCCGCATCGCTGTGGCCGAGGTACGACCTCTCGCAGCGCCGCGCGATCGACGACGCGGTGATCGAGTATGTCTACGCCGTCGCGTCGTGGCCGGACCTCGGCCCCGCGGCGATCGACACGATCGCGGCTCCGTCGCGCGCGCTCGCCGAGGGACAGGCCCGCGTGCGTTCGAGCGAGGTGTGGCCCGCGGCGTGGTCGGCGGGGATGCTCGGTCGCCTCTCGGCCGAGCGGAACCTGCCGCGGACGATCACGCAGCCGATCGAGCGGGCGCTGGCGGCGGCCCTGGGCGTCGACCGGCGCGCGGGCAACGCCGCGCTGAACGACGCGGGCATCGAGGGGGCGCTGCGGGCGATGAGCGTCCGGCTCGTCTCGCCGCGGGGCGAGGCGGCGACGAAGACGCGGCAGGATTCGAGCCGCGCCCTGCGGCAGTGGACCGAGGCGGTCGCGGCGATCACGCCCGCCGAGGGGGACGCCGCCGCGAACGAGCGAGAGCGGCTGATGATCGACGCGCTCGAGAGCCTGATGGTCTTTGCGCCCGAGCCCGACGAGCGGATCGACGTCTACGACGCGATCGGATCGCTCGCCGCGGCGACGACGTGGCGCACCGGCGGGCCGGCGAGGCCGCGGCTGCTCGATTGGCTGCGCGACCGGCGCGTCTCGGCCGCGGACATCCGCGTGCTCACCAGCGCGATCGTCGGGCGTTCGCGGGCCGAGCACGTCGAGCCGTCGATGATCCTTTCGGCGGGCGCGGTCGAGGGCGGGCGTGAGGACCGGGCGCGTCTGCGCGAGGCGTACGCCAAGGCGTGGGGGCTGGGCGGCTTCGAGCACGCGACCGACGGGAACGGTGGCGGCCGCGATGAGGCGCTGGCGGCGTGGGGCGAGGCGGCGCGTGATCTGCTGACCCGCTCGCAGGAGGACGCGACGCCGGACGCCGCGCTCGCGCAGGCCGCGGCGCTCAGCCGCTTGCACGAGGCGGCGTGGGCGCTGTGGGACGGCGACGCCGAGCGGGCCGATGGATTGATCGATGAGGCGCGGCGTCGGTTTCCGCCGGAAAAGCTCGCGAAGACGCCCGGGAGCGCGAGGCCGTCGGGAATGGATTATGTTGTCCTGAGCGGGCAGGGTGTGGGGACCGCTCCGCACGGCGGGCGCGATGAGGCATCGTGGGCGATCGGGTATTTCCAGGCCGAGCGCAACATCCCGCTGCGGCTCAAGCGGCTCGAAGAGCTGGAGTTCCGCGGCGGCGAGCTGGGGAGCGTCGACGCCGAGGTGCTCGCCGAGGTCGCGGTGATGGGCACGCCCGAGCAGGTCCGTTCGGCGGCGCAGAAGGTCGTGAAGGTGTACGCGGGCCAGGCGGTGCTGGTGGACGCGCTGCTGGACGTGCTGCCGCGTGCGCCGCGGATCGAGTCGGTCTCGCAGGTGATCGAGCAGGTCGCCGGGCGTCGGCTGCCGGCGAGCGACGACCCGAGCTGGCCCGTGCTGGCGCGGCGTGCGCTGGTCGAGCGGCTCATCGAGATGCTCGCCGCCGGGGGTGCGGCGGACGCCGGGGGCCTGAGCGTCGACGAGTCGGCGGCGGCGCTCGCCGCGTCGTACCGGCACGCCGCGGGAATGGACCTCGACGAGGAAACCGATGCGCCCGGCGGTGAGGCCCGTGGCGGCGACGTGCTCGCGGGCACGTCGGCGCTGATCGAGCGGCTGAAGCGCGACGCGGAGGCGTACGCGCCGTGCCCCGGCGCGCCGCTGCCGCTGGCCGAGCTGCTGCGCCGCGCCGACGGCCGCCGACGGCTCGCGAGCGGGCCGGTGCAGGCGTTCGCGGCCGATCAGGTCGAGCTGGGCGATCTGCTCGCGTACACCGTCTGCGGCGAGCGTCCCGGACGCGCCGACGAGGTCGCCGCGACGCACGCGCGGGCCGGGGTTCGGCGTCGCGCGGCGACGCACGTCTTTTCGCAGGTGCGCGAGGGCGAACGGCTCGTGCTCGAGCTGTGGCTCGTGCGGTTCGGGCAGGAGGTGCAGCCGTGAGGACACGCTGGATGAACGCGCTCGGCGTGATCCTGTTCGCCCTGGTGTGCGGGGCCGCGCCGTCGCCGCACGAGACCTTGCCCGGTCTTGCCGATCGGCTTGCAGCGCTGCGTCCGAGCGACCCGGGCGCGTATTTCCTCCTCGGCGAAGAGCTGGCGGCGCAGGCGACCCAGCCGGCCGAGCGAGCGCTCGCGCGCGAGCTGCTCGTGCTGGCGTACGAGCTGGACGCGCGGCGTGCCGAGACGGCAACCACCGGCGCACAGCGGCACGACGCGGCCGTGCCGGAGAACATGGCGTCGAGCGTGTGTCTGGCGCTGGCGTCGATCGCCGAGAGCGACGAGCGGCGTGCGTGGCTGCTGGCGCTGGCCGCCGCGGACGTACGCGATGCGCCGGCGAGCGCCGAGCCGCGCCCGGTCGCGTCGATGGGCGAGCAGGTCGACGACGCGACGGCCTTCGACCTGGCGACCGCGATCGGCCTCGTCCGCGCCGGCGAGGGACGCTTAGCCCTGCGCCTGCTCGACAAGCCCGAGGTCGCGGCCCTGCTGCACAAACTCGAAGGGCTGCTCACGCCGACCGGCGGCAGCGGCGGGGCGAGCCGCCTGCGCCAGCTCGCCGAGCGGTATCAGTATTGCCCCGAGTGCCGCAACCGCCGGTGGACGAAGGACGGCTCGGGCGTCCACCTGTGCGCGACCTGCGGCGGGCACCCGGGGCCGGCGATCACGCCGACGGAGGAGCTCTATCAACTGCGGTTGGAGTCGGTGCTGCTGGGCAACGCCGCGGATGCCGCGGGCGTGCGCGACAGCGACGGCGGCCTGCGTTCGTGGGCCGCGCAGGCGGTCGTCGATCACGGCGCGCCGCTGCGCGAGCTGGACATGGGCGAGCTGGCCGAGGTCTATGGCGTCGACGCCGACCGTCCGATCTGGCGGGACGGTCATTGGCAGCAAGCGGAGAACCCGAAGCCGTGATGCGCGGCGGGGCCGGCGCATGACTAAAATCGCCCGCTGCCGCGTACGCGGCGTCGTTGTCCGTATTCACTGTTACTCATCGAGAAAAGCACCATGTCCGAACAAGCCGCCGCCTCGCCGACTCCGTCCTCCGCCGCTGCCACAAGCGCCGGCGCGGCCGCCAAGCCGCAGATCGCCTTCGAGGATTTCGCCAAGATCGACCTGCGTGTCGCGCGCGTCGTCAAGGCGGAGAATCATCCCTCGGCCGACCGTCTGCTCAAGCTCGAGCTCGACGACGGCTCGGGCACGCCGCGGCAGATCTGCGCGGGGATCAAGGGGCACTACACCGCCGAGCAGATGGTCGGCAAGCTCATCGTGATCGTCGCCAACCTCGCGCCGCGCAAGATCCGCGGCGAGGAGTCGCGCGGGATGCTGCTGGCCGCCAGCGATATGCCCAAGGACGCCGTCAACGGAGCGGATGGGGCCGAGCGGAAGGTCATCGTGCTCCGGCCCGACGCCGACATCGCCCCCGGCTCGATCGTGTCGTGACGGTCATCGCGTGCGAACCGATGGCATCGAGCTTGGTGCTCTCATACGAGACGCGAGCGTGCGTAACAACGTCTTTGAATGATACTACCGATTCCGCGGCGGCCGTCCCTCGCCACGCTCGCCGCGGGGTGGCGGCGGCGGCGGTGAGTGGGGGGGGCCGAGTTCTTCTTCCTCGTCACGCGGCCCGCGGTCGGGCGCACGCCGCACGCGCGACAGGATCTCGTCGAGCTGCGAGTCGACCCGCTCGTCCTTGGCCTGGGCCGCGGTGTCGAGCTCTGCCGCCCGTTCCTCGAAGCGGCGGCGTTCCATCTTCTGCTCGTGCCGGCGGATCGCCAGCCGCGTGTCGAAGAGCGCGGCGAGGTTCTCGCGCAGCCTGGCCCGCGCGGCCTCGGCCTCGGGCTGCTTCGCCGCGTCCGCCGCGGCCGCACGCTCGGCCTCGAGCACGCTCCGGGCGAGCGTCCAGCTCGTGCGGGCCGCGGTGATCTCCTGCACCTTCAGCTCGAACATCGCCGGGTCGCCTTGCTTGAGGTCGATCAAAGGCCGCATGCGCCCGAACATCCGCTCGTAGCGCTGCCTCGCCTCCGCCGGGTCGCGCTGCGCCAGCGCGTCCATCCGCTCGGCAAGGCGCGGCGTCACTTGCGCCAGCACCGAGCGCATCGCCTCCATGTCGGCGTCGGTCATCTCACGCGGCTCCGGACGCTGCTCGGGGCCGGGCGGACGGTCGCCCCATTCGGAGATGCCGCGATGGGCGTCCCAACCGGGCCGATCACCGGGCGGCCCGTCCGGGCGCTCGCCGCGGCGGCGGTCCGGCGGGCCATCTTGAGGACCGAACCGGCCGCGGCCGCCGTCGAAACCGAGGTCGCCCCAGAACTCGCGGCGGATCTCGTCGAGGCTGTCGCCGCGGTCGAGCGCGGCAATCGCCTGCTCCGCACGCTCGATGCGCCCGGTGAGCATCCGCCGGATCATGCGCCGGCGCGACTGCTCGTCGCCGGGCTCGCCCGCCTGGTCCTTCTCGGGCTCGGCCGCCGCGGCCGGTTTGTCGGCCTGCGCATCGCCCGCCGGCGCGTCCTGCGCCCACAGCGGCGTCGCGAGCAGGCTCAGCGTGAGCAGGCTCTGACCCAACAACGAACGCAAACGGCGGGTGTGTTTCACAGGGCGTCCTCGCTGAGGAACTCGGCCATGCCGAACCAGTCGTCGTCGAGCGTCTGCGAGTTGCTCGCCGTCGATCCCTCGGCCGTGGCGGTTGTGGCGGTCGTCGGAAGGGTGTCGTCGAAGACGGTCATCAGCGTCTCCAGCTCGGCGTCGATCGTGGTCGTCAGCGCGAGCTTGGTCGCCGACTCGTCGGCCGCCGGCTGCTTGGCGACCGCCGTGCCGGTGTTGGTCGAGGGCGACCGCAGCGACACGAAGACCGCGAACGCCGGCACGACCAGCAGCGCCATCACCGCGGCTGCTCGCAGGCCCGGCGAGCGCCACCACGCCGTGCTCGGCGCAAGCGCCCGGCGCACCGCCTCGCGGCTCAGCCGCGGATCGGAGGGGAGCGTCCCTTCGCCGACCAGCCGCAAGGCTGGTGCGGCGTCCGCGGCGGCCTCCGCAGTAGTCGACGCGGCGAGCGTGCCGCGGGTCGCCGCGAAGATGCGGTCTTCCAGATCCGCCGGTGCGGCGGCCATCGCCTCGCGCCCCGCGGCCGCCAGCGACAGGCTCAGGAAGATTGATTCCTCGAACCCTTCCGGGGCGGCGGCCCGTTCGTGCGCGGCGAGCGCGTCGAGCAACTCGCTGACGCCACGCAGCTCGGCGGGGGTCTGCTCGTCGGGATGGAAAGGCGTGCCGTTCATGAGCGGTCACCTCCGAAAGAGATAGACGCCGGCGACGACATGAGGTCCTTGAGCTTCTTGAGCGCCCGGTGGTGCCGGGCCAGCAGCGTGCCGATCGGCTCGGCCAGCAGCTCGGCGATCTGCTTGAACGAGAGCCCGGCGTGGTGGCGGAGCTCGATGACCTCGCGGTCGGCCTCGCCCAGCTCGGCCATCGCGGCGCGCAACGAGTCGAGCTGCCGGCGGTGTTCGGCGTGCTCGGCGGCGTCCTCGCCCTGGGCCGCGTGGACGCCGTCGAGGGTTTCCGGGTCGGTCGGCACGGCGTGCCGCCGCTGACGCCGGACCTCGTCGCGCACGCGGTTCATCGCGATGCGGAAGAGCCACGCCTCGAACTTGCCCTGCTCGGTGTACCCGGCGGGGCCGTCCTGCCGCGGCGAGAGCTTGGCCGCGAGCGTGGCGAAGACGGATTGGGTGATCTCCTCGGCCAACGTGTCGTTCCCCTTCCCGCCCCTCCCCGCGCCCCCGGCCCCTCCGCTCCCTCCAGCTCCCAAACGTGAACGCGCCAGCGCGAAGACCCGGCGGGCGTAGAGGTCGATGATGCCCCGCCAGGCGGTTTCGTCGCCCCGGGCGGCCGCCGCCAGCAGCGCGGGGATGTCACCCTCCGCCTGCCGGGTCGGGTTCGTGTGCCGATGGGGTTCTCGGGCGTCGTCCATCATCGCTGTCACTCAGTCTAACGCCCCCAGGGCGGAGATATTGCAGACACCTCGTCCGGCCCCTGCTCTCTTCTCCCTGCTGCCTACTCCCTGCTCCCTGCTTACTGTCCCTTCAGCCATGCCCGCCATCGTGTATACCGTGACCGCCACCCTGCCGACGCCCGAGCTGGCCGAGGCGTACGTCGCCTGGCTCCGCGGCGGGCACGTCGACCAGGTTATCGACGCCGGGGCCCACTCGGGGATCATCGTTCGGCTCGACCCGACGCTCGCCGAGCAGGAAGCGGGGAGCCGCCGGGTGCAGACGCAGTACGTTTTCGCGAGCCGCGACGCCCTCGACCACTACGTCCGCCACCACGCCCCGGCGTTGCGTGCCGACGGCCTTTCCCGCTTCGGCCCCGAGACCGGCGTCACCTTCGAGCGCATCATCGGCGAGATCGTGTGAGATTTGAGTCTGGGGCATGGGGGGCTGCGGGCTCGATATCTATCGAGCGCTCGGCCCTGCTCCGGCTCGCGTTTCGGTCGGCCGTCGCCCTCACTACAATCTCGGCATGGACCCGGACGACCATGTCTGTCTGTGCTTCCACGTCTCGCTGCGGAAGATCAGCAACTATCTCAAGCGGGAGGACCCGCCGGTGGCCTCGCTCATCAGCGAGTGCCTGGGCGCGGGGACGGGGTGTCGGTGGTGCGTGCCGTTCCTCAAGCACCTGCACGCCCAGCACCAGCGCGGCGAGGAGCCGGACCTGAACATCTCCCCCGAGCAGTACGCCAAGGGCCGCGTCGGCTACCGCAAGAGCGGCGAGCGCGACAAGCACATCGTCGAAGACGTCACGGGCGAGAGCGAATAAGTCGTGTGACGATCAGGGTGCTGACGCGGCCCGTGCGCACGGGTCGGGATGTGTGAAGAATCCGCCTTGCCGCTTGCCGGTACGATACAGGAATGGCGGACGGACCCACGACACCCGCGCACGGCAGCGCCCCCCCCTCGCCCCTCCCATCCCCATCGGGTTCCGCGCTGCCGGCTTCGGTGCGGCATCGTGCGCCCGAGGCCGATGCGCAGCTCTACCTGCACCCGCAGACGCTGGCGCGGCTGGGGACGCTCGAGCTGCGGGCCAAGATGATCGTCGAGGGGGTGATGAGCGGGGCGCACCGCTCGCCGCACCAGGGGTTCTCGGTCGAGTTCGCTCAGCACCGCCCGTATGTCGCCGGCGACGACATCCGGCATCTGGACTGGAAAGTCTTCGCGCGGACCGACAAGCTGCATCTGAAGCAGTACCAGCAGGAGACGAACCTGGACTTGGTGGTGTTGGTGGATTCGTCGGGGTCGATGGACTTTGGCAGCCGCGGGTTTGCGGAGGCGTCGGGCGCGGGGCGGCAGTCGTCGTCGGACGGGCGGTATTACTGGAGCAAGTTCGACCACGCCACGGCGATCGGGGCGGCGCTGTCGTACCTGGCGCTGCAGCAGGGGGACCGCGCGGGGCTGTTCGTGTTTGCCGACGAGGTGCGGTCGATGGTGAAACGGTCGAGCGCCTCGGGGACGTGGCGGCAGATCGTGGGGGCGCTCTCGGTGCAGCCGGTGGAGCGGCCGACAAACCTGCCGCGGGTGGTGGACCAGATCCTCGGCAAGCTGACGAACCGCTGCCTGCTCGCGCTGGTGAGCGACCTCTACATCGACCCGGAGGAGTACCGCACGGCGCTGGCGCGTATCCGCCACCGCCGGCACGACATGCTCATCTTCCAGGTCGTCGACGACCGCGAGAAGCTGCTCGACCTCAACGAGGTCGCGCCGTACCAGGGGCTCGAGGGGGAGCCGAAGCTGCGGGTTGACCCGCGGGCGCTCCGCGCGGCGTACCAGGAAGTGTTCCGCGAGCACTTGGCCAAGATCGAAAAGACGACGCGGTCGTTCGGGTTTGACTACAAGCTGATCTCGACGCACGACTGGCTTGGGCCGCCGATGGCGGCGTTTATGGCGAGGAGGAACGCGGCGATCAAGCGGGGGAAGATGGGGTGATGGGGTCTTGGGTCTTGGGTCTTGGGTCTTGGGTCTTGGGCTGGAGCACACGCAAATGGCGGTCCGGACATATCGAGAACTTGATGTCTGGAAGATCGCGATGGAACTCGTCGAAGCTGTGTACGTGGCTTCTACGACGTGGGACAAGGACGAACGGTTTGGGCTCACTTCTCAGGCTCGGCGTGCCGCCGTCTCCATTCCGGCAAATATCGCCGAAGGCTTTGGCCGCATGACCAAACGGGATTACACGAAGTTTTTGTTCATCGCCCGAGGGTCGGTGATGGAGCTTCAGGTCCACCTGAATATCGCTGTTCGTGTAGGAGTCGCGTCGCGTGAGAATATCCGGGCGGCATGGAAGCTCAGCATGAGCGTCGTCAAGATGCTGACAGCACTCATCCGTTCATTGACGCGATCGGGGGAGATTGATCCGACCAAGACCTTAGACCCAAGACCCAAGACCCCGCGCTCCGAACCGCGAGGGAGCGTGCGATGACATTTCTTCACCCCCTCCTCGCCACCCTCGCCGTCGCGGCGGTCTCGCTGCCGATCGTCATCCATCTGCTCATGCACCGGCGGCGCAAGCCGGTGATGTGGGGGGCGATGCGGTTCCTGCTCGAGGCGTACCGCCGGCAGCGCAGGCGGCTGATGCTGGAAAAATGGCTCCTGCTCGCAGCGAGGTGCCTGCTCGTGCTGCTCGCCGGGCTCGCGATCGCGAGGCCGATCGTGGGGGCGGGGCTCGCGGCCGGGCTGATCGGGGGCGGTGGCGCGGGCAAGACGGTGTACCTGCTCATCGACAACGGCATCGCGTCGGGGCTTGCCGGGCCGGACGGGAAGACGGCGCTCGAGCACCACAAAGAGGCCGCGTACGAGCTGCTCGACGCGCTGCACGCGGCGGGCGGCGAGGGGGAGAGCGATCGGGTGGGGCTGATCACGCTGGGCGCGCCGGCCGAGGCGGTGGTGATGCCCGCGTCGGTGGACAGCCGCGCGGTGCGCGAGCTGATCGAGTCGATCACGCCGAGCGATTCGCGGACGGACCTGGGCGGGGGCGTGGCGGTGCTGCGTCGGCATCTTTCGCCGGAGGGTGGTGACGGCCGCGCGGGGGAACGTGTGTTCGCCGCGGTGCTGAGCGATTTTCGCGAGGGCTCGCTCGACGCCGCCGCGGCTCAGGCGGCTTTGCCGCCGGGCGTGCACGTGATCGCCACGCCGCCGGGCGGAAGCGGCGGGGCGCAGGGCGGCGATGAAGCGAGCAACGTCGGCATCGTCTCCATCGAGCCGATGCGCGGCGTGGTGGTCGATCCGGCGCTGGCGAGCGCGATCGGCGGCGAACAGGCGGGCGCGAGCGGCGCAAACGCGGGTGAGCAGCAGGCGCGGGTCACGCTGCGCCGCTCGGGCGCGGCGGTCGGCACGGCGGGCGCGACCGGCGTGCGCGCGGAGCTGCTCGCGGTGCCGCGTGGCGGAGGGGGGCGAGGGTCGGCGCAGATCCGCGTTGCCGCGGGGGAAGGGCAGGCGCGATGGACGGCCGGGCAGGAGGTCGCGTCGGTCGTGGTCCGGCTGGAATCGGCGAACGCGGCAGGAGCGTCCGGCGGAGCTGGGGCCGGCGCGTGGACGCTGACGGCGTCGATCGACGCCGACGATCTGCCGGCGGACAACCACGCCGCGACCACGCTCGACGTGCGCGAATCGGTGCGCGTCGGCATCGTCGCGCCGACGCGCTTCTCGGGGGACGCCGCGGCGCTGGGCGGGCTCGGCGCGGCCGATCAGTTGAGCGCCGGCGCGTGGGTGCGGCTGGCCTTGTCGCCGATTGCATATCGAGGGGACGGCCGGGGAGGCGGGGGGGAGATCGAGATCGCCGAGATCGAGCCGGCCTCGCTCGATGCGGCGAGGCTTTCGGATCTGGACGCGGTGGTGATCGCGCGGCCGGATCTTGTGCCGGCCTCGGCGTGGGGTGTGCTCAAGCTGATGGTGGATCATGGCGGGCTGGTGGTGGTGATGCCGCCGACGCAGGCGACGGTGCACCTGTGGGCCGACGAGATGATCCGCGCGTTCGGGCTTTCGTGGACGCTGGCGCGCGAGGCGAGCGTGTATAAAGAGGATGGTGCAACAAGCGGTGCGACGGGGTGGTCGGTGGCGATGGGCGCGGGAGAGGTTCGGCGCTCGGGAGCCGAAGGCGCGGACGCCGTCGAAGAGCGTGGGGGAACGCGTGCGGGCGCGGCGTCGGAGAACGGCGGCGTGCTGCGGCTGATCCGCGGCGAGCTGCCGGAGCTGCTGCCGTCGGTCCACGTGATGAAGATGCTGCCGATGCAGGGGGACGTGTCGCGGGGCGAGGTGGTGCTGTCGGTGACGGGTTCGGCGGGGCCGACGCCGTTGGTGTGGGCCGGTCGGCCGGGCGAAGCGGCGCGGGAGACATCGGGTAACGAGGATGCCGGCGCGAGTGATGCGGAAGCCGCCCGTGACGCGGCAGCGGATGAACGCGGCAGCCGCGGGCTGATCGTGTATCTCGCGGCGTCGATGGACCTGTCGTGGACGGACCTGCCGGCCAAGCCGTTGATGGTGCCGTTGATGCAGGAGATCGTGCGGCAGGGGCTCGGCGATGCGCGCGGGCGGGCGTGGTGGATGGCGGGCGTGGTGCCGCCGCCCCCCGCGCCGGCGCAGAGCGTGGAGCTGGTGCTCGACGCCGAGAAGGCCGCGGACAACCGCGGCGGCGCAGCGGGCGGCGAGCAGCGGAGCATCGGCGTGACCGACCGCGGCGTCGCGGCCGAGCCGATCCGCACGGGCGGCGTGTGGCGCGCCGTCGACGGGCGCGGCGTTGTCCGCGGCGTGGTCGCGGTGAACGCGGACGCGGCGGGCGCGGTCGTGACGCCGCAGGGCGAGGAAGCGGTGGCCGCGGCTTTGGGCGGGGCCGATCGCACGCGCGATGCGGCGGGCGGCGTGATCTGGCTTGCGCACGCCGCTGAAAGCGTGAGCGAAGCTTCGAGCGGGCAGGGCGGAACATGCGGCGTCGAGGCGTCGGCGATCTTCGCGGATCGGGAGGAGCGGTCGCCGCTCGCCAGGCCGCTCTTGATCGCGGCGCTGGTGCTGGCGCTTGTTGAAACACTGCTGGCGCGGCGTGCGAGCCACGCGGCAACCGGCGGGCGGAGCGAGACGGGCGGCTTTGCGCGGATGAGCCTGGCGAAGGAGGCCGCGTGAACCGCTTCCTCGAATGGGCGCTCGACCTCGACACGCTCCGCTTCGGCGACGAGGGCGTAAGGTTCGGCTTCGAGCACACGCTGCCGACGTGGGCGTGGGCGCTCGTCGTGCTCGGCGCGGCGGTGGTCTCGCTGTGGTCGTACCGTCGGCTCGAAGGCGGACGCGCGGCGCGGAGCGTGCTCGCGGCGGTGCGCGGCGTGCTGCTCGTGCTGCTGGTCGTGCTCATCGCCGGGCCGCGGCTCATCAAGCAGAACCAGACCGAAGAGCAGGACTGGGTGCTTGTGCTCGTCGACCGCTCGGCTTCGCTCACCGTCGCCGACGCGCCGGTCGGCACAGGCCAGGCCGGACAGACCGTTTCGCGCGAAGCGCAGCTCGAACGGATCTTGCGCGAAACGAGCCCGACGTGGCGCGAGCTTTCGCAGCGGCGGACCGTCGTGTGGCTCGGCTTCGACTCGGCGGTGTTTGACCTGAAGACGAAGGACGAACCGCCGGCGCCCGACGGGGCGGAACGCGACGTTTCACATGATGAGCCCGTCGAGCTGGGCGAGCCGGACGGGCGGCAGACGTCGCTGGGGCGCGCGATCGAGCAGGCGCTCAAGCGTGCGGCGGCCCGGCCGCTGGCGGGCGTGGTCGTGCTGAGCGACGGGCGGAGCCTGGACGAGCCGTCGCGGGCGTCGCTGCGCGAGCTGGAGGCCGAGCAGGTGCCGGTGTTTGTGGTGCCGCTGGGGAGCGAGCGGGCGGTGGCGGACGTCGGCGTGCGCCGCGTCGAGGGGCCGCGTGTGGCGTTCGTCAACGACGCGGTGCCGGTGACGGTCGAGATCGAGTGGATCGGCGACGGCGACGCCCAGCAGCGCGGCGGCGTGGTGCAGCTTGTTGATCCTTCAACCGGGCGCGTGCTCACGTCGCAGCGGTTCGAGTTCTCGGCGGACGACGCCGGCGACGGCGAGACGCGCACGGCCTCGGTGACGCTCGTCTCGACGCCGAGCGACGTCGAGGCGGGCAGCGCCAAGTGGGAGGTCCGCGTCGTCCCCGACGGCCCGGACCTGGTCGCGGAGAACAATGTTGAGCCGATCGAGGTGGAGCTGCTCGATCGGCCGCTGCGGGTGGCGTATTTCGACGGCTATCCGCGGTGGGAGTACCGGTATATCAAGAACCTTCTGGTGCGCGAGGCGTCGATCACCTCGGCGGTGACGATGCTGGCGTCGGGGCGGCGGTACATCCAGGAGGGGGGCCTGCCGATGACCGGTCTCCCTCGGAGCGCCGAGGATTGGCGGCGGTTCGACGTGGTGATGCTCGGCGACCTGTGGCCGGGCGTGTTCACCAGCGAGCAGCTCGAGGGGCTGCGCGATCTCGTCGCCGAGTCGGGCGCGGGGCTGGTGCTCATCGGCGGGCAGGGGCACATGCCGGGGGCGTGGCGCGACACGCCGATCGGCGACCTGCTGCCGTTTGTGCTGCCGGGCGAGAGCGCGACAAGCGGCGGACGCGGCGACGGCTCGGGTCTACCGATGTGGAGCGCGGAAAGCACGGGAGACGGAGGAGGGGGCGGGCCCGTCACCATGCGGGCGACGGCCGGCGCGGAACGCCTCGGTGTGTTGCGCCTGGCCGAGACGCCCGACGCGGGCGGCTCGTGGTGGCCCAAGAGCCTGAGTGATCCCACGCTCGGGTGGACGCGGTTCTGGAACACGCAGCGGATCGAGCCGTCGATGCTCAAGCCGACGGCCGAGGTGCTCGCGGTGGCGGTGCCGGAGTCGGGCGAGGTGGCGACGCCGCTGGTCGTGTCGATGCGGTACGGGCGCGGGCGCGTGGTGTACGTCGGCACCGACGAGACGTGGGCGTGGCGGTACGGACGCGGCGAGGCGCTGCAGGAGCGGTTCTGGATCCAGATCGTGCGGCTGCTCGGGCGCGAGAGCGTGAGCCGTGCGGCCAAGCCGGCGGTGCTCGAGGTGACGCCGGAACGCTCCGAGCTGGGGCGGTCGGTGCGGATCGGCGTGTCGCTGCAGGATCAGAGTTTGGTGGACGCCTCGCCGCCGACGATCCGCGTGCGGGTGAAGCGCGTCGGCGATGTGGGTGGTCACGGCGGCGGCACCAACGGGGCACCACCCGGTGAGGACATGGGCGTTGAGCTGACGTTGACACCCGATGGTGCGGGTCGTGGGGCGCGCGACGGAGCGGCCAGCCGCGAGTTTTCGACGACGTGGGTGGCGAGCGAGTCGGGGCGGTATGTGGTGGAGGCGATCGACCCGCTGCTGCTCTCGGCGCGGCTGTCGGCCGAGGCGGAGGTGTGGCTGCCGGACGACGAGATGAGAAGGCCACAGACGGACCACCCGGCGCTTGCGCGGCTCGCCGAGGCGACCGGCGGCAAGGCCCTCTCGGCTCGCGACATTGTCGACCTGCCCGCACTGCTCCCGAACCGGCGATTGCAACTCATGGGCACGCCGGAGGTGGAACCATTATGGGACACCCCCGCGGCGATCATCCTGCTGCTGGCGCTGCTGGCGATCGAGTGGGTCGGCCGACGGCTCATCCGGCTCGTATAAGAGGGGCCGGGCACGAGGCGCTCGGCATCCGGTATGAAGGGAACAACAGCGGAAAAGGTCGATAGAGCATCATGAACACGCGGGAGCGGGGCATGAAAGGCACGATGACCAGCGCGGCCGGCACAACCACGGGGGACGCGGCGGGAGGGGGGGCATGGGCCGGACGGCCGAGCCGGGGCATCAAGCACGTCCTCCGCGGCGTGCGCCGGCGTGCGCGGCGGATGCTCGTCGTGCAGAAGCTCGGCTGGGTCGTCGCGTGGGTCATCGCCGTGGGGATGGGGCTGGGGATCATCGACTTTTTCATCCGCTGGCCCGGCTGGATGCGCGGCCTCATCCTCGCGGCGTGCGCGCTGGGCCTGGTCGAGATGCTGCGGCGGTCGGTGCTGCCGGCGATCAGGTTCAAGCCGACGCTCACCGAGGTCGCGCTGCGGATCGAGCGGAGCCAGGCCGGGCAGGACGCCGGCCTCCGCGGCGTGCTCGCCTCCGGGCTCGAACTTGGCGAGCGACAAGGCGGCGGCAAGGCCGAGCTGGCCGGGCCGATGGTCGACGACGCGGCCGAGCGGGCGCGGCGGCTCGACGTGCCGGGCGTCTTCACCGTGAAACGCACCGGGCGGAGCGTGCTGGAGGCGGCGGCCGCGGCGCTGGTGCTCGTCGGCGTGGTCGCGTATTCGCCGATGCTCGCGTGGATCGGCACGGTGCGGACGCTCATGCCGTGGGTCGAGGCGTCGTGGCCCAAGCGCACGGCGATCGCCGACGCGGTGACGGCCGACGTCCACCCGCTCGGCACGGCGCTGGCGATGCGCGCGGTGCTGCTGAAGGGGTACGCCTCGTCGAGCGAATCGAGCCGGCCGACGGTGACGCTCGCGTACCGGCTCATCGGCGGCGGCGAGCCCGCGGCCGACGGTGGCGTTGGTAGTGGTGGGGGGGTGATACGGCGTGTGCTGCTGACGAGCCAGGAGAAGATGGCGCCCGGCACGCGGCGTGCCGCGACGCAGGAGGAGCGGTCGCTGCAGGAGGGCGAGGAGCTGCCCGCCGAAGGGTTGCTGTATGAGCGGCTGATCGAGCCGGCCGGCGAGCTGGGGGCGAGCGCCGATCGCGCCGACATGCAGCTTGAGTATTGGTTCGAGTCGGACGACGACGCGACGGCGGCGCGACGTGTGCTGCTGGTCCGGCCGCCGGTGGTGGAGCGGGCGGTGGTGACGGTCGAGCCGCCGGAATACGCCGAGGACGTCGCGGGGCCAAACGGCGGCGTGCGCAGCGCGACGATCGCCGGCCCGGGCGTGCACGACGTAGTGCTGCACGCCGGTCTCGCGGAGGCAACCGGCGAGACGGCGCTGTCGCCTGCCGCGGCGGGGACCGCGGGCAACGCCGGGGTGCTCGCCGGCTCGCGCGTGCGGATGACACTGACGATGAACAAAGCGCTGCCGACGCCGGCACGCGACGGCGGGCATGTCGATGAGTCGTGGCTTGTGCGCACGCTCGGGCGCGACCTTGCCGCCGCGGATGCGGAGGTGGCGGTCGACGGCCCGACGTGGACGATCGACTGGACGATGCCGGGGGGGAGCGAACAGGGCGGGGCGATGGTGGCGCCGGTGCGTCTTGTCGACGGGCACGGCATCACGGCGGGCGAAGAGACGGCGTACCGGTTTGCGGTGGTGCGCGACCTGCCGCCGACGGTGAGCATCACGCGGCCGGAGGAGGACATGTCGGTCCTGGCGACGGCGGTGGTCGAGGTCGAGGCCGAGGCGCGCGACGACGTGGGGCTCTCGACGCTCGTCATCCGGCGTCAGCAGGCGCGGCGGAACCCGCAGACGCAGAGCACGCAGGCCGAGGCGATCGCCGAGCCGGCCGAGATGGCCCGGCGCGAGCGCGAGGCCGACGAGCCGCGGCGGCTGGTCGCCGGCGTTCGGCTGGACCTGAGCGAGCTGAAACTGGAGCCGGGCGACGAGCTGTGGCTGACGGCCGTCGCGAGCGACGTGCTCGGCGCATCGGCGGGCGCGGACGGCGTCACGTCGCGGGTGCGCACGCTCCGCATCCTCTCGCGGCAGCAGCTCATCGAGCAGGTGTGGGCCGACCTCGGGGCGGTCCGCCGATCGGCGATCCGCCTCGAAGAAGAACAGGCCCAGCTCAACCGGGATCTGGAGCGCGCCGGGCGCACCGAAGAGGCCGGGCTCGGCGAGGCGGAGGCGTCGCGGCAGGCGCGGGCGCAGGCCGGGCTGACCGAGCGGATCGCCGGGCACCGCAAGGCCGTCGCGCGCCTGGCCGAACGGCTCAGCGAGAACGGTCTGGCCGACGAGTCGCTCGACCGCGTGATGGACGAGGCGGCGGCGGCGCTGGCGCGGGCCGGCGAGAAATCGGTCGCCGCGAGCTCGGCCCTCGCCGAAGCGGGGCGTGCGGACTCGGACGACGCGTCCGACAAGCACGAGCAGCAGGCCAGGGCGGAGGCCGCGGCCCGTTCGGCCGACCAGGCGCAGCAGGGCGTGCGCGACGAGCTGGCCTCGCTCATCGGGATGCTCGACCAGGGCGAGGACACCTGGGCGATGAAGCGGCAGATCGAGCGGGCGCTCGAGGCGCAGCGCCAGCTCATGGAGCGGACGAAGCAGGCCGGGCAGGAGACGGTCGGCAAGAGCGCGTCGCAGCTCTCGGAGGGTGAGAAGCAGAAGCTCGACCAGATCGCCAAGGACCAGCAGAGCACGGCCCAGCGCACCCGCGAAGCCATCGAAGAGATGCTCAAGCGGGAGGAGTCGCTGCGCAAGAGCGACCCGGCGTCGGCCCAGGCGATGGGCGAGGCCGCGCGGAGCGCCCAGCGGCAGCGCGTCGCCGAGAAGATGGACGACGCCGCACAGAACGTCGAGCAGAACCAGACGAGCCGTGCGCAGCAGTCGCAGCAGCAGGCGGCCGACGCGCTCGAGGAGATGCTCGACACGCTCGAAGCCGGCAGCAAGAACCGCGACGAGGTGCTGAGGCGGGTGCTGGCGAGCCTGATCGAGTCGATCAAGGGGCTCATCGCCAGGCAGGAAGGCGAGCTGACCGAGCTGAACAACGCGATCGCCGAAGAGCGGGAAGTCGAGCCGCTCGCGCCCGGGATGCAGCGGCTGCACACGAGCACGCTGGGCGTGACCGACGAGGCCAACGCCTCGCCGCGTGAGGCGGCGGCGGTCGCCGCGGCGCTGGAGCAGGCGGGCGGGGCGCAGGCGTCGGCGATGGTGACGCTTCGCCAAGAACAACCGAGCGGCGACGACGCGAGGACGCACGAGACAACAAGCCTCGAACGACTCAACGACGCGCTCAAGGCGGCCGAAGAGGCCGACCAGCGCGCCGAGGCCCGTGAAGCTCGGCGGAAACGCGACGAGCTGCGCAAGGCGTACATGGACGCCCTCAAGCAGCAGGTCTCGATCCGCGACGGGACCACGCCGATGGTCGGCGCGGAGGCCACCCGGCGGACGCGGCAGCAGGTCCGGCTGCTCGGCGAGGAAGAGGCCGGGCTGAAGGCGACGCTCGACGAGGTCCGCGCGTCGACCACCGAGCTGTCGCAGGCGAGGATGTTCGAGTTCGCCCACGAGCGGCTGGCCTCGCACATGAGCGGCGCGGCGGACGTACTGGCCAAGGGCGAGGCGACCGCTGCCGCGGTGCGGGCTCAGGATTCGGCGGTGCGCGTGCTGCAATCGCTCGTCGAGGCGCTCGCGCCGAGTCGCGGCGAGAAGGATTTCCGCGATCAGGACCCGGGCAGCGGCGGGGGGCAGGGCGGCGGGCAAGCGGGGGGGGCGGGGAGCGGCGTGGTGCCGCCGCTGGCGGAGGTGAAGCTCTTGCGGGCGATGCAGCAGGAGGCGCTCGACCTGACGCGGCAGGCCGAACAGCTCGCCAAGGAAGGCGGCCCGGCGTCGGCCGAGGGAAAACAGCTCGCCGAGAGCGTCGCGGCGTTGCAGGAAGCGCTGGCCGAGCAGGGCAAGACGCTCATCGAAAAGATGAAACAGCAGCAGCAGGGCGGCGGCGGGGCCGATAGAGGGAATGGGGGCGGCGCGGGTGGCCAGGGAGGTGGATCGTGAAACGTGGGCGGCTCGTAGTGATGATGATCGCCGCGGCTGGAAGCACGAACGTTGCAGCTACGCGGCACGCGCAGGGCTCGTCCTCGTACGAGACGCGAAGCCTCAGCGAGCGTGCTCGACCTTCCGACGAGCCCTCGCTCGACGAGCTGCTCGGGCTTGACGAGGAAGACGACGCGGGCACAGCCGACGACGCGACGGCGACCGACCTCGACCGCAAGCTCTCCGGCGAAGAGATCGGCGAGGCGTTCGACCAGGCCGTGCGGCTGATGGGCGACGCGGCGCAGCGCGTCGGCGCCAAGAACGATGTCTCCATCGGCACCCAGCGCGTGCAGGAGGACGCGCTGCGACGGCTCGACCAGCTCATCGCCTCGATCGAGTCCCAGCAGCAGCAACAGCAACAACAGCAGCAGAGCTCGTCGCAGCGCCAGCAGCAGCAACAACAGCAGCCGGGCCAGCAGCAGGCCAAGAACCAGCAGGAAAGCGCCAAGACCAGCGACCCGCAATCGGCAAACGCCCCCGGCCTCCGCGAGGGAGCGCTCGGCGAAGGGGTGGGTGAGTCGGCGCGGGCCGCGTGGGGGGCGCTGCCGGCCCGCGTGCGCGACATGCTCGTGCAGGGCGTCTCCGACCAGTTCAGCGCCACCTACCGCCGGATGACCGAGGAATATTACAAACGCCTCGCCGAAGAGAGCGGGAAAGAATGAGAACGCATTAGGCATTAGGCATTGGGCATTGGGCATTGGGCATTAGGCATTGGGCATCAAGGCGCGAGCACGAGCTCGAAGCGCAAGCGAGGGTGGGCGAACGTGATGAGCGAAGCGTAAGAAGTCGGAGTACGTGATGACATGCTGGTCTTCGACAACAAGAGTCTTTGCTGGCGCATCGCTGCTTGCCTGTGCCGCGAGCATCTCCGCGCAGCCGGGAGGTCCCGCCGCTCCTCCTGCCGACGCCGCGCCGGCAGCCGCCGGTTCGGGTTCGTCGAGCGCGGGCGCAACACCGCCGCGTGACGGCGCGCCGGGCGCCGAGAACAACGTCCTCGTCAACGAGATGACGCCGGAGCTCGACGCGGCGGTGACGCGGGGGCTTGCGTACCTCGCCGCGTCGCAGGGCGACGACGGCACGTTCGGCGGCGGGCGTTTCGGCAACAACATCGCCGTCACGAGCCTGGCCTGCCTTGCGCTGATGGCCGACGGCAACACGCCCGAGCGCGGGCCGTACGCGCAGCAGGTGCGCAAGGGGCTGGAGTTCGTGCTCTCGTGCAGCCGCGAGACGGGCCTGCTCGCGGCCGACTCGCCCAGCGGGCCGATGTACGGGCACGGCTTCGCCACGCTCTTCCTCGGCGAGGTCTACGGCATGACGCAGGGCGGCGGCGACACCGTGCTCGCCGACCGCGTCCACCAGGCGCTCGTCCGCGCCTGCACGCTCATCGAGAAGACGCAGAACGACGAGGGGGGCTGGCGCTACAACCCCGTGCCGTACGACGCCGACGTGTCGGTGACGATCTGCCAGATCATGGCGCTGCGCTCGGCCCGCAACGCGGGGATCGAGGTGCCCAAGGAGACGATCGACCGCGCCGTCGAGTACGTCAAGCAGTGCCAGAACCCCGACGGCGGGTTCAAGTACCAGCTCACCGAAGGGTTCTCGGCGTGGCCGCGTTCGGCGGCCGGGGTCGCGAGTCTGTATTACGCCGGCATCTACCGAGACGATGCGCTCGTGGGGGGCTTGGAATACCTCCTGCGCACCGCGATGCCGGGCGACCCGGCGGGTGGCGGCGCGGGGGGAGGCGGGCCGCATAAGTTCTACGGGCACTACTACGCGGTGCAGGCGATGTACTTGGCGGGCGGCAAGTACTGGGCGACGTGGTGGCCGGCGACGCGGGCCGAGCTGCTGAGCGAGCAGCAGCCCGACGGCTCGTGGCCGGACGCGAGCGTCGGGCCTGTCTACGGCACCGCCATGGCGATGATCGTCCTGCAGATGCCCAAACGCTACCTGCCGATCTTTCAGAAGTGACGCGATCGGGTCTTGGATCTTGGATCTTGGGTCTTGGATTGGCAACGAGCCCGAAGCGCAAGCGAGGGCTGAGCAACGGAGTAGTCGGCGTGAAACACTCCAAGGTTAATTCTGGTCGATGGAGCGCGACTTCTCGGCTTATTCTTCTCACACTGGGCGTTGGCGCTGCGTCTGTTCAGGCGGGCGTGCAAGCAACAACCGAGCAGCCCGGCGTGCCGATGGTCGCGATCGACGCCTCGCTCGAAGCACGGCCGATCCGCGTGCTCGGGATCGAGCAGGACGAAGCGTCGAGTAACGGCTTCGTGCTCCGCGTGCTCAAAGACGGCCAAGAAGAGCGCGTCGTGCTGTCGCCCGTTGGCGCCGATGCGCCTCAAGAGGCGGTCGTGGCGCTCGCGCCGGCGTGGTGGGGCCGGCCGCGTGTCGAGGAGCCGAGCCGCGGGCTGCCGAGCGCACGCACGAGCGACCCGGCCGTCGAGCGCGGCGGCCGCCTCGCGGGTTGGGTCACGCTCGTCGACGGGCAGCGACTCCCCGGCACGGTCGGCGGCTACCCCACCGATCTCGAAAAACTGCTGTGGATCAGCGGCGAGGGCGTCGGCCAGACGCTCAGCGCCAACATCCCGCTCGAGGCGTTGTCCGTCGTCGACTTTGCCGAGACGCCACGGGCCTTGCCGCGTGGCGACAAAACGCAGGACCTGGTCGTCCTCGCCAACGGCGATCGGCTCAGCGGCTTTGTCGAAGCGATCTCGACCTCCACGCGCATCGACCCCGAAGACGGCGACGCGGTCGACATCCCGACCAACCAGATCGACCGCATCGAGCTGGCCAACCCGCCGGAGACGGGCCTCACGCAGCCGCCGGAGAACGGGCCGACGCCCGCGACGATCTGGCTCGCCGACGGCACGGTGCTGCGTGTGACGCCGGCCGACGCGGCGGCGTACGCGAATCGCTGGAAGACCGTCGCGGAAGGCGACGCCGAGGCGGAGCAGGGTGAAGAGAAAGAAGCGGCGCAGCCCCGGCCGGGCGTGCTCGTGCGATCCGTCCTCGAAAACGCCGGCGACGCCGATCGCCCGATCGTGCTCTCGTACCCGCTGGAGCGGATCGTCTCGATGGAGGCCGTCGCGGGCGGCGTGCGTGCCGTCTCGTCGCTGCCGCTGGTCTCGCACAGGCCGACGGGCGACCGACGGCTCGCCCCGCCGCCGAGCGTGGAAGAGGACGCGCGGGTCAACACCGGCGGCTTCGGTTCGCGCGACATCGTGCTCAGCGGGCCGGAGCAGGCGGAATGGACTCTGCCGAGCGGCGCGGCGGCGGTCGCGGGCACGCTCGTCATGCCGCGGACGGCGTGGGCGTGGGGCGACTGCGTCGTCCGCGTCTCCATCGTCAACGCCGACGGCACGGCCGGGCGGACCATCGGCGAGGGTCGGCTCAGCGGCGAAACCCCTGCACTGCCGTTCCGCGGCGAGGTCTCCGGCGAGGGCGAACTGCACCTGCGCATCACCGTCGATCAGGGCCGCCGCGGGCCGATCCAGGACGTCGTGGTCGTGCAGGACGCGATCGTGCTCACCGCACCTTGATCAGGCTCAGCGCGATCACCACCAGCAGCGCCGACAGGATCCAGAAGCGGCAGACGACCTGGTTCTCCGTCCACCCCAGCACGTGGAAGTGGTGGTGGATCGGCGCGACCTTGAAGAGGCGTTTGCCCGTGCCGGTGCGGGCGCGGCTGTACTTGAAATAGCTCACCTGCAGCACCACCGAGCCGATCTCCATCAGGAAGATCCCCGACATGACCAGCAGCAGCAGCTCCTGGCGGATGACGACGGCGATGTACGCCAGCACGCCCCCAAGCGCCAGCGACCCGGTGTCGCCCATGAAGACCTGGGCCGGCGAGCAGTTGAACCACAGAAACCCCAGGCACGCCCCGCACGTCGCCGCGGCGAGGATGGTCAGCTCGTCGCTGTTGACGACAAAGGGCATGAGCAGGTACTGCGCCACCTGCTGGTCGCCGGCGATGTAGGCGAGCACGACCAGCCCCAGCGCCACCGCCACGGTGTTGCCGGCGGCCAGGCCGTCCATCCCGTCGGTGATGTTCACCGCGTTGGACATCCCCGCGATCATGAGCACCGCGATGACGACGAACGCAATCTCGGGCAGGTAGAGCAGCCCCGGGTTGACCGTGCCGCGCGAGGCCGGCACGTAGGTGCTCTGGAACGGCAGCGAGACGACGTGCGCCAGGTCGTCCACGCCCGCGGCGTCTCCCTTGTGATACACGAAATACCCGACCAGCAGGCCCAGCCCGAGCTGGAAGACGAGCTTCTCCCACGCGTGCAGCCCCTGCCGCGACCCCGACCCGCGGCTCGCGGCGGTCAGCTTGAGCCAGTCGTCGAAGCCGCCCAGCGCCGCCAGCCACGCCAGCACGACCAGCCCGAGGACGATGTAGAAGTTGCCCAGGTCGCCCAGCAGCAGAATGCTCGCGGCGATCGAGCCGCAGATGAGCACGCCGCCCATCGTCGGCGTGTTGGCCTTGCCCTGGGTGGTGTGGCGGAGCGCCTCGGCGTCGGTCAGGCCGGTGTCGCCGATCTTTTTTCGCCGAAGCCACGCGACCACGGGACGGCCGGCGAGGAGGACGACGAGGAACGACGTGATCGCCGCGGCCAGCGCCCGGAAGGTGAGCCGATCGAGAAGCTGGAACAGAAAATAGAGGTCGTGCTCTTCAAGCCAGGCGCGGAGGTTGTCGAGCAGGACGTAGAGCATGTCGGGTCAGCAGGCACGATGGGCGCGAGCCGGGGCGTGCCGCCCCGGTGTATCGGGATTGGCGCACCGATCGCGCCGCGTGCCTTTTCATCGGTGTCCACGGGAAACCCGCTTAAAAGAGTGTGGAAGAAGCCACAGGACGCTGCGGAGCCGAAGCCGAGGGGCATGTCTCTCGGCTGCCAGGCGCACGGGCAAGCGCCTCCGCGACCCGTTCCAGCCGCATGCCGCGTGAGCCCTTGAGGAGCACCGCATCGCCCGGCAGCAGCCTCGCGGCGATCGCGGCAAGCGCATCGGGCGACAGGTCCGGCGTGTGCAGGAGGCGTTCGTCGGTCCACCCCGCTTCGCGCAGCGCCCCGGCCGCGTGCGCCATGAGCGGCCCGACGAGCACGGCGAGGTTCACCCGCGCCGGCGGCGATTCCTGGTTCGCCTCCGCGGCGTGCGCCTCGTCGAGCGACAGCAGCACGCGCGCGATCTCGCGGTGCAGCCCCGGCCCGGCCGGGCCCTGTTCGAGCATGTCGCCCAGCACCGCCACCCGACGCAGCGCCGTCGCGCCGACCCGCACGAGCGTCGCAACCGCCGCGGCCATCGACTCCGGGTTGGCGTTGTACGCGTCGTTGATCAGCGTGACGCGACCGCCGCCCAGGCTCGCCGTCGAGCACTCCAGCCTCATCGGCGGCGGCTGGGCCGCGGCGAGCCCCCCGACGATCTTCGCGTCCTCCACGCCCAGCCTTCGCCCCACGGCGTAGGCGATCAGCGCCCCCAGCGCGTTGTGCTCCCCGATCATCGGCAGGCGTGCCGTCAGCCGGTCATTGATCGACAGCTCGAGCCCCGGCCGGTGCGCGTCGTCGTCCAGCGTGTGCCGCAGCCTCGTCGCCCGCACGTCGGCGTCCGGCGAAAGCCCGAACGTCACGAGATTCTTGACGCCCTTGAGGTGCTCGGCCAGCTCCGGCACGCCGTGCGGCACGATGGCGAACCCTCCCGGCCGCAGGAACCCCAGCAGGCTCGCCTCTTCCCGCGCCACGCCCTCGAGCGAGCCGAGCCCTTCGAGGTGCTCGCGCCCGATCGACGTGATGACCGCGATGTCCGGCCGAACGACCTCGCCGAGCGTCGCGATCTCGCCCGGCGCGTTGGTCCCGACCTCGCAGATCAGGTATTGATCCCCCGGCTTTGCCGACAGGATCGTCAGCGGCACGCCGACCGCGTTGTTGAACGACTTCGCCGGGCACGTCCCGCGGAGCGCCGTCGAGAGGGCCGCGTGGATGAGCCGCGTCGCGGTGGTCTTGCCGTTCGAGCCGGCGACCGCGATGACCCTCGTCCGCGCAAGCGACGCCCGGTACGCCGCGGCGATCTTCAAGAGCGCCCGCCCCGTGTCGGCGACCTTCAGCACGAACAAGCCGGGGTATCGCGCTCGCAGCGTCTCGATCGGCGCCGGCATCGCCTCGGGGTCGTCGATGACGAGCATCCCCGCCCCGGCCCGTGCGGCGTCTTCGGCAAATCGGTGCCCGTCGTGCGTCTGCCCCTTGAGCGCTAGGAACACCTGGCTCGCCTGCACGCCGCGCGAGTCGATGCTCAGCCCGGCAAAGACCGGCGGCGGCGACTCCGGCTCCTGCGCCGGCTTGGCCAGAAACGTGCCGAGCGTCACGGTACGGATATTCTCGGGTGTCCAGAATGTCACGGCTGCGTCGCGTCCTCGATAATCGGCGGGATGATCGGGGGCTGGTCCTCGCCGACCGCGACGCCGTGCGTCAGCAGCTCGTCGTCTTCCCCTTCCTCGTCCTCACCGGCGGCAGCAGCGTAGCATGCCCCCGCCGCGCCGGGCGGCGTCGGGAGCGGGCGCGTCGACACGCCCCGCAACCCAAGCAGCCGCCGCGCGACCTCGCGGTCGTCGAAGGGCACGGTGATCGTGCCGCCGGGTGTCCGCGCCGACGGGGGGGCGGATTGGGGTGCGGATGGGGGGGCGGGCAGGATCTGGTAATCCTCGTGCCCCTTGCCGGCGATGAGCACGATGTCCCCCGCCGACGCGCGGGAGATCGCCGCGCGGATCGCCCGCTCGCGGTCGGGCTCGATGGTGACGCGTGCGTGCTCCGGCAGGTCGATGCCCCCCACGATGTCGTCGATGATCGCGCGCGGGTCCTCGCTGCGCGGGTTGTCGGAGGTGACGACGATCCGGTCGGCCAGCTCGGCCGCGACCGCGCCCATGCGCGGCCGCTTGGTCTTGTCGCGGTCCCCGCCGCAGCCGAAGACGCACCACAGTGTGCCATGCGGCTGAACGCGCTTCTTGAGCACGCTCAGCACGGTGCGGAGCGCATCGTCGGTATGCGCATAATCGACGAAGACGGCAAACGGCGCGTCGTCGGCCGTCACCGGCTCGAGCCGCCCCGGCGGCGCGTGGCACGCGGCCAGCGCCTCGGCGATCGCGGCGAAGGAGAACGTCTTCTCCCCTGTGCCGCCGTAGATCGCGTGGACCGCCGCCGCGGCTTCCAGCGCGTTCATCACGTTAAACTCGCCGACCAGCGGCAGCCGCACGTCCACCCGCCCCCACGCCCCCGTCAGCGTGCAGTCCGTCCACGTCGCCCCGCTCGCGCGGACGTCGGCACGGCAATCGCCCGCCGGCGGGGTCGGAACGGCCTTCGCCAGGTGACACCGCGTGACGCGCCCCCGGCACCCTTTGAGCATCCGCGACGAGGCCGGGTCGTCGGCGTTCACGATGGCCTGCGCGTCGCCGCCGAGCGTCTCAAAGAGCAGCGCCTTCGCCGAGGCGTACTCGTCCATGTCGGCGTGGTAGTCGAGATGGTCGCCCGTGAGATTCGTGAAGACGCCCGCGTCGAAGCTCAGCCCCGCGGCACGGCGCTGCACGAGCGCGTGGCTCGAGACCTCGATCGCCGCGGCCTCGCACCCGGCTTCCAGCATCCGGGCAAGCGTCCGCGAGATCTCCAGCGCGGGCGGCGTCGTCAATGACGCGGTCGCCACCTCGACGCCGTCGTCGATGCACACCGTCCCGATGAGCCCGCAGCGGACGCCGAGCGTGTTGAGGAGCTGGTGGATAAGGAACGTGGTCGTCGTCTTGCCGTTAGTCCCGGTGACGCCGAAGAGGCGGAGCTTGGCCGACGGGTCGCCGTAGAACCGCTCGCCGAGCCTGGCCGTCGCCAGCGGCACGTCGTCGGCGTAGAGCAGCGTCGGCGGCGTGTGCGCGTGGGGGGAGGCCGGCGAGCGGGGGAGTGTGAGGTTCGGGTTGTCGGTGAGGATCGCCGCCGCGCCCGCGGCGATCGCGTCGGGGATGAACCGCGTCGCGTCGACCTTGTCGCCCTTTCTCGCGATGAACAGCGACCCCGGCAGGACCGTCCGGCTGTCCTCGGTGATGTCGCAGACCCGCCCGCCGCCGCCCGTTCCCCCGCCCTCGCCGCCCAGCACGCGCACGCCCAGCCCCGCGATCAGTTCGTCGATGCGCATGGAGTTCCTCCGTGGCCGCCTGACGCCATTGTATCGGAGTTCCCGGGCGCGCCGCCGAAGAAAATGCCCGCTCACCCCCGCGCTCGCCGTTGGGCGCACCACGCCGCCGCCCGCGGCTTCCCGTCGCGCCCGCTCGCCGAGGTCCGATCACGCGCGGCCGGTTCCTCCGCCACGCCCTGTAACACGCCGGACGCCGCCGCAAAGCCCCGCACGTCTTTCCCGGATGGCACAACCGCACCCAAAGACCAGTTCATCTCGCGGGCAGGTGCACAAGCGGTGAAGATCGCCGGTACGGGCGTCGATGCTTCCTGCGTAAGCGCGGCCTGCCGTATGTGCGGCGGGTCCATCTCCAGACCGTCTTCCGCCCGGCGCGACACGCCGGGGGAACGGCGGGGGGCAAGCCAAGACACGAACTCGACGCGCTCCGACGTGACTCACGCGGAGAGCACGGCACGGGACACAAGCCCGGACGTGTGGCCGGGACTCATGAGTGGTGTGTGTGTTATTTGTTGCAAGGAGACTTCGCATGCGAAACACTGTTCGGAAAGCCTTTACGCTCGTGGAAATCCTTATTGTCGTGGTGATCCTCGGCATCCTGGCGGCGATCGTGGTGCCGCAGTTCACCAGCGCCAGCGAGGACGCCCAGATCGGTAACGTCGAGACGCAGCTCCAGACGATCCGCCAGCAGATCGAGCTCTACCGCGTCCGCCACAACGGCGACTACCCGACTCTCGGCGAATACGCCAACGAGAACGGCTGGGGCGATGACACGGAGGACGGCCTCATCACGGTCGACTACCTCCGCTCGCAGCCCGTCAACCCTCGCACCGGCAACTCGGACATCGTCACCACCGAGCCGGCGGTTGTCGCTTCGGGCGATGCCGGCTGGTGCTGGGTGGAAGACCCCGATGTTCCCGGCAAGATGGACATCTACGCCAACGGCTTCGATGAGGCCAACCACGCGTGGATGACCGCCGATGCCGAAGAGCCCGCTCCGTAAGAATGTCGGACGGCTTGAGTCGAACGCCGGGTGTTTGCTTGCTCGGCGTCTCAGAACACACGGCCGGAGCCTTCGCGGGCTTCGGCCGTCTTGCAAGGGAAGAGAGGCGGATTGTGCTCGACTGGAAATGTTTTGGGTGGGGCGGGCGTCCCGCCCGCCCTGTGAAGCGAACGCTTGAGTTGTGCGGAGAGCTCGATATGAAATCATCGAACTCAGGTCAGGGCAGCGAACTTCTTATGCTTTCTGTGCCGGCGTGGGCGGGCGAGACGCCCGCCCCACCCAAGACATGTGTTCTGAAACGCAAAGCCTTCACCCTCGTCGAGATCCTGATCGTCGTCGTCATCCTCGGCATCCTCGCCGCGATCGTCACCGCGCTCTTCAACACCACCGTCGACGACGCCGCGAAGCAGACCACCCGGAGCGAGCTGGCCAAACTCCGCCGCCACGTCGGCGTTTACAAGGCCCGCCACGCCCAGGAGCTGCCGCCGAGCATCGAAGAAGGCAACGGCACGTGGGGCGAACTCGTCGGCGACGAGCACTTCCTCTCCGCCCCCGTCAACGCCTGGGTCGGCGGCGAGAACGCCCGCGTCATCATCTTCGGCGAAGGTCCTGATCTCGGTTATCAGCGCAACTACGGCTGGATCTACGACCCCGTCACCGGCGAGGTCTGGGCCGGCGGCTTCGACGAGGACGATAACCCCTACCCCCGCAACGCCCTGGCCCCCGAACCGCCGGCCGACGGCGGATAACCGGAACGCGGCGCGCGAAAGGCCGGTGGGAGGACCCCCCTTTTTCGGCGCGAGATTGTATGGTGAAAGTGGGGAATACCCCCAGTGAATCGGCCGATGAGTGGGGCGGTCGGGCGGGGTGGGTTCAACGTCTCTCGGGAGTTCGGATATGCACGCGACTGTGAAGCGTTTCTGGCCCGTAGCCGCGGTGGGTGTGGGCTTTGTGCTCGGCGTCTCCGCCAGCGGGATGTTCCTCGCCTCGGCCTCCGCGCAGACCCGCTCGACGCCCGCCGGCAACCCCACGGGCGAGCCGAGCGGCGAACCGCTCACCACGCCGCCGTTCAACGCGACAGCCCAGCGCAACATGATGATCCAGCAGCTCGACCAGATCAACCGCCGCCTGACGGCGATCGAGTCCAAGATGGACAAGGGCCTGTCCGTGAAGGTCACGGAGATGCCCGCCGTCATCGTCCGCGAGAACGACAAGTGATTGGGTAGCTTGGTTCTCCGAACCGAGCGTGGGCGAACTTGCAGCGGCGGCAACGCTCGGCTCGGAGAGCCGAGCTGCCGCAAGACAACACGGAGTGCGATATGTTCCGCCGAGCGTACACGTTGATCGAGATCCTCGTCGTGGTGGCCGTGCTGGGGATCGCCTCGGCCCTGGTCATCCCCGCGATGGGCTCGACGGACGTGCTGCGCGTGCAGGGCGCCGTGCGGACGCTCGTCTCCGACATCACCTTCGCCCAGTCCGACGCCGCGGCCTTCCAGGAACGCCGCGCGATCCTCTTCGATAAAGACACCTCCACCTACCGCGTCCTGGCCGCGCTCGGCGACACGCTCGACCCCGACAACGACACGATGTTCGACCCGACCCGCCCGGACGGCAAGTACATCGTCGACCTCAAAGACCCCCGCTTCGGCAACGCCCGCATCGAGTCCGTCGACTTCGGCGACGGGGCCGACTTCCTCGTCTTCGACGCCCTCGGCGGCCCGGTCGCCGACCTCAGCTCCGGCGACCCCGGGCCGGGCGGCACCGTCCGCATCACCGGCTCCCGGCAGGTCTTCGACGTGGGCGTCGAGGCCTTCACCGGCCGCGTGACCGTCACCAACGCGACCCCCGAGGCCCCGGCCGCGGAGGGCGGCGAGTGAACCGTGCCGTCTGATCCCCTTCTTGCCCTGATTCTGGGTGTTTCCGGGGTCGAAGGTCAAATCCCGCCGCCGGTTTGTCCGATGAGAGTCCGCGTATGAACGTGAACGCCAAGTCCCCCGGCTATCAATCCGGCACGCCGTACACGGGCACGCTCAAACGCCGCCGCCTGCAGTTCGGCACGGCCCTGGGGCTCTCGCTCTTTTTCGGGCTGCTCCTGTGGGCCCGGCTGATTCTCGTGACGGGGCACCCCCGCACCGCGACCGCCGACCCCGCCGCCGGGGACAACGCGCACAAGGCCCCGGCCTTCGACCGCGACGCCATGTCCTACAACGACAGCATCGGCACGGCCTCCGTCAACGACATGGAACAGACGGGGCGCTAACCGGGGATGCTGAGAACGCGGAGAAGCGGAGAAAGGCGAAGATTGCGGAGTTGTTCTGAGAGAACAGCAGGCCGCGGGTCTTCGCTGTTTCATCGTCAAGTATCTTCTCCGTGTCTCCGCTCACCTCCGCACCTCCGCGTTCTCGGATCGTCATACACTGCGAGAACCGAAAGGAGCACGCCATGGCCGCCGTCGAATCCACCATGCTCGAGCTGGGGACACCCGCGCCGCGCTTCACGCTCCCCGACGTCACCAGCGGCGACCAGATCTCCCTCAGCGATCTCCGCGGCCGAACCGCCCTCCTGGTCATGTTCGTCTGCAACCACTGCCCCTACGTCAAGCACGTCCGCGAGCAGCTCGCCAGGCTCGGCAAGGACTACCAGGACAAGGGCCTGGGCATCGTGGCGATCTCGAGCAACGACACCGCCAAATACCCCGACGACTCGCCGGAGAAGATGAAAGAAGAAGCCGCGGCCGCCGGGTACACCTTCCCCTACCTCTACGACGAAACCCAGGAGACGGCCAAGGCGTACACCGCCGCGTGCACGCCCGATTTTTTCCTCTTCGACGCCGAGCACAAGCTCGTCTACCGCGGCCAGCTCGACGACAGCCGCCCGAAGAACGGCCTGCCCGTCACCGGCAAAGACCTCCGGCAGGCGATCGACGCCGTCCTGGCGGGCAAAAAGCCCTCGGCCGATCAGAAACCGTCGATCGGGTGCAACATCAAATGGAAGCCGGGCAACGAGCCCGCGTACGCCGGGTCATAACAGGGTTGTGCCCTACGCCGCCGTCCGGGTGACCGGCCAAGCGGGCCCGGAAAAGAGCCGATCAAGCCTGGTCGGTGCGCTGGACCCCGGGCTCGGGCGCGTGCGTATGGGAAGACGATGACGACGAGGCGACGCTCCAACCTCCGTCCGGCCGGGTACGCCTACGTCTTCCTGACGCTGCTCATCTCCCTGGGCGCGTTCAACAGCCAGAACAACCTGCTCTTCCTCGCCTTCGGCTTTGCGCTGGCGATGCTGCTGGTTTCGGGGATGCTCAGCGGCATGATGCTCATGGGCATGCGCGTCCGCCGCGAGACGCCGCGGGCGATGCGCGTCGGCGAGCGCACACGCCTGGTCTACCACGTGCGCAACCTCAACCGCGCCACCCCGGCCTTTGCGGTGCGCGTCGGCGAGACCGACGCCGGCTGGCTCGTCCGTGGCGGGCCCAGCGCCGCCGTCGATCCCAAGCCCAAGCGCCGGCCCCGCGGCGGCGTGCCGCTGCTCGACGAGCACGACGGCTTCCTCGCCCACCTCGGCCCCAAAGACTCGGCCCTCGTCGAGATGCCGTGCGTGCCGATGAAACGCGGCCTCTTCGAGTTGCCGGGCGTCGCGGTCGAATCGGCCTTCCCCTTCGGCCTCCTGGACAAACGCATCGAGTACGCGCTTGCCGCGCAGGTGCTCGTTCGCCCGGCGCGGCTGACGCTCGCGCCCGGCTTCGTCTCGCGATTGGTCCGCGCACGCCGCGGGCGCAGCGCCGACGCGTCCACGCCGCGTTCCGCCCCGCGCCGGCGCGCGGCGGGGGGAGGCGGGGGGGGTGAGTTCCACGCCCTCTCGCCCTACCGCCCCGGCGACGAGTGGCGGCGGATCGCCTGGCGCGCCTCCGCCCGCGCCGGCCTCGAGGGCACCCTGCTCGTCCGCGAGCACGTCGAGCAGCCCCCCGCCAGGCTGCTGGTCGTCCTCGAACTCGGCACGCGCGTCAGCGACGAGCAGGACGAGCGGGCGATCGCGCTGTGCGCGTCGATCATCGAGGACGCCGCACGGCAGCGCATCGACGTCGGCCTGTCGATCCCCGCGGCCGGGGTTCTTCTCCCGCCGAAGAACTCCACGCGGCACCTCAGCGCCATGCTCGACGCGCTGGCGGTGCTCGATCTGACGAAGGCGAGCCGGGGGGCTGTTGAGTCGAGATTGTTCGGGTTTGGAGTGGGGCGGGCGTCTCGCCCGCAATATGGAATGCCCAGAGACGGTCGGTGGGCGGGCGGGACGCCCGCCCCACCCAAGACAGAGTTGAGGATATCAACAGAGCACCGGGACGATCCCTCGCCGTCCCGGTCTCATCAACTCCAGCAACATCACGGCGCGACCGTCGTCGTCAACGCGGGCCAAGTCGGCGGCGCAGGCTCGGCCGTGCGCGGCGCGGTGGTCATCGACGCCGGCCGCCCGTCGACGTACATGGGACGAGCGGCGGTCGCTGAATCGGCGAAGAACACGGCCAGCGGGGGGCACGCCGCGTGAACCTCTACCAGCGTTTCAACACCGCGGTGTGCGTCGCCGTCTTCCTGGCGATCATCGCGTATTGCGCCGCCGAGCAGACCGCGGCGATGGGCCTGGTCGCGATCCCCGCGACCTTCGCCGGCTGGTATTCGATGCGCGCCACCGGGCGGCAAAGCCGCAGGAAAGGCAAGGAGCAGGGGGGAGGGGGGGGAGGGGGGGCGCTCATGCTCCCCAAGGGCATGGTCAACCTGCTCGTGCTGCTGGCCGTGGTCCACGCGGGGGCGCAGGCGACGATCTTCCGCACGCAGAGCACGCTGCTGGTCTCCGACCTCACGCAGTTTCTTGTGCACATCCAGCTCATCAAGCTCTTCGACCGGCGGACGCACCGCGACGACGCGCAGCTCCTCGGCCTGAGCGTCTTCATCGTGATCGGCGCGATGCTCACCAGCAACGCGCTGCTGCTGGGGCTCATCCTCATCGCCTACACGCCGATCGCGGTGCTCGCGGCGATGCTGCTGCAGATCGCCGCGGGCCAGCCGCGGCGGGCGGTGCTCGCGGGGGATCAAACAAAGCCCTCGCCGGCTCGCGCCGAGCGCAAGCGCCGTGCGCGGGCCGTCCGGCATCTGCGGCGGGTCGCGGTGTCGTCGGTGGTGCTGGCGTGCGCGATGGCGGCGGTCGTCTTCGTGCTCACGCCGCGGAACCTCGGGCAGCGCTTCTTCGGGCGCTTCGGCGTCGTCGGCTCGGGCGCGTCGCCGATCGGGTTCAGCGACGGCATCGCCCTCGGGCGGACGTCGGGGCGGCTGACCGAATCCGAAGAAGTCGTGATGGAAGTCGTCCTCAAAGACGCGAGCGGCGCGCCGCTCGAAGACCCCGCCGGCCTGCGCGGGCCGCTGCATCTGCGCGGCTCGACGCTGGGCGTCTACCGCGGCGGGGGCGTGTGGGACCGCGGCTACAACGGGCGAAACTCGGCGGGCTACGACGTGCCGGCGGGCGCCCTGACCCAGGTCGCCCCGCTCGAGGACGACTTCAGCCCGCTGTCGCCGAACGCGATCCGCCAGGAGATCACGATCCTCAACGCCGCCAGCAGCGGGCGCGGCGGGATGTACCTCTTCGGCGCGTGGCGGCCGGTGGCGATCCAGGTCGACCGCGACCTTCGCCTGCGCGTCTCGCGCGCCGACTCGTCGGTGCGCTGCTTCGAGCCCCGCCGGGGCCCGTGGCGCGGCGAGCGCAGCGACGGCGAGCGCGGGCAAGAAGCGCAGGAGGGAAGCGCGGAGGAGAACGCCGACGCCCCGCCGCAGATCCAGCCGCTCGCGGGGCGGCTGACGTACCTGGTGGTGAGCGTCCCCGATGCGCCGGGCACGCCGATCTCCGAGGCCGAGGGGCCGCTGCCGGAGTGGTTCGGCCGCGGGCGGTTCGGGGGCGATCGGGAACCGGAGCCGGGCGTGGATTTTTCGACGACGCCGATCGGCGGGCTTGCGCGCGAGGTGGTGAGCGGGGCGCTCCGCGGGCGCGAGCTGGACCCGGAGAATCCGGCCGGTGTGCGGCTGGCCACGCGGGCGATCCTCGACGAGGTGCGCTCGCGCTGCGTGTATTCGCTCGACCTGCTGCCGACGCCGCGGGGGAAGGACCCGATCGAGGCGTTCCTTTTCGAGAACAGGCAGGGGCACTGCGAGTATTTCGCGGCGGCGATGACGGCGATGTGCCAGAGCGTCGGCATCCACGCGCGGATCGCCACGGGGTATTTGGTCAGCGAGTTCGACGAGCCGTCGCGGCGGTACATCGTGCGCGAGCGCGACGCCCACGCGTGGGTCGAGGTCGAGCTGCCCAGCGGGCGGTGGGCGACGTTCGACCCCACGCCGCCCGACGCGCTCGAGCAGCTCCACAAGGCCGACGAGGGCGTGATGGCGACGATCCGCGGCTGGTACGAGGCGCTCGAGCTGCAATGGGCCCGCTCGATCGTCGGCTTTGACGCCAGCACGCAGGCCGGGCTGTGGAAGAGCCTCGCGGGCGAGGACGACGAGTCGGATGAGGCCGGCGCGGATGATGGGAGTGGGGGGATGGGATGGCTCGGCCGCGCCGGCGCGACGCTCTCAGCGGCGCGGGAGTGGTTCGAGGGGCTCTTGCCGGCCGGGTTCAAGGATCGCTGGCGCGAGGGCGGTGCGGCGTGGGTCTCGCTCATGCTCGCGGGCGTGGCGATGTTCACGGCGGGGGTGCTGTGGCTGCTGCGCATTCGCCGCGACAAGGGCGGCAGGGCGAGCCGCCGCGTGCGCAGGCTCGACCCCGAGCTGAAGCGTCTGCTCGCCGGGCCCGGCGGAACGCGGATGCACACGCGGCTGGTCAGGGCGTTGCGGCGTGCGGGGCTGGCCAAGCCGCCGCACCGCTCGCTGGCGGCTCACGCCGAATCGCTCGACGCCGCCGACCCGCGCCTGGCGGCCGACGTCGCGAGGCTCGCGCAGTGGTACGAGCGGCTGCGGTTCGGGCGCGTGCCGTTGACCGCCGCGGAGGCCGCCCAGGCAAGCGGCCTGATGAGCACGATCGAAGAACGCCTGGCAAAGAAGACCAACGAGACGCGAGCGGGAGCGAGCGTGTAGAGCCCGAAGATCGAGACACGCTCCCTTCCGGTCGCGTCTCGTACGCAATCGCCACTACGTGCTTCCGATAATCGGCGCTCGGGCCGGTGATAACTCGGCCGGGACCAAGCAGATCACCACCGCCGATCAAGCGTGCGTGGTTATGTGCCGATGCTGCATCGTCCGCGAACGGGCACACGGCCCGTGCGGCGATCCGTTCCCCTCAAGATAGCGAGAACCACCGTGCCGGCCACTCGTTCGCGTACCGAACACTGGAAAGATTCGCTCCACCAAGTCCTGCAGCGCGGCGGGGCGCTGGAGATCAGCGTCAACCGCGAGGGCGAGAACGCGCCGCTCTCGCCGGATAAGACGGGCGGGGCGCGCCCCGACGTGGTGTGGCGCGTGCGTCTGCTGGCGATCGAGCGCGACAGGCTCGTGGTCGAGACGCCCTCGGCCTTCGGGTCGAACCTCAAGCTGCAGCCCGGCACGCCGTTGATCGGCAGCATGAGCATCGGGCAGAACCGGTGGATGTTCCACACGCGGACGCTCGGCTACGCCCCCGCCGCCGCGGGGCCTGGCGGGCGCGGCGACGGGCGGCTGACGCTGGCGCTGCCGCAGCAGGTCGAGCGGTGCTCGCGGCGGACGTTCTTCCGTATCTCGACGGCCAACCTCAACCTGCCGGTGGTGCAGGGATGGGCGCTCAACGACCCCTCCAGCGTGACCGCGGCGGAGGCCGAGAACCGGGCTCGGCTTCAAGAAGCGTTCCATGCCGCCGATCGGAAGCCCCCGGCGATGAGCGAGGCCGGCGCGGAGCCCACCACGCTGCTCATGCCCGACGTGGGGGCCAGGTTCACCGCCAAGCTGCTCAACATGTCCGGCGGCGGGCTCGGCCTGGTCGTCGAGCGCGAGAACCATTCGGCGGCGACCAGCCGCCCGTACCTGTGGCTGCAGATCGACCTCCGCCCGGACGTCCCAGTGCCGGTCGCGGTGACGGCCCGCGTCGCCCACCAGCACCTCGACTCGGCCCAGAACCTCTACCTGGGTCTGGCGTTCGACTCGGCCCACGACCCGCAGCACCAGGAGTTCGTCTCCGGCCTCTTTGCGAAGTACATCTCGCAGGTGCAGGCGTCGGGAGCCGTGCGGGAAGCCGCGTAACTCTTGGCCGTGTTCTCGGCTCGGAGAGTGCTGTGTAGAAAACACCCCCCGACAGGGGCGCATCGAAGATCTCAGATCGTCTGTGGCACAGGCGTCTCGCCTGTGCAAGAACGCTGGAGCCGCACGGCACAGGCGAGACGCCTGTGCCACGTTCAAACAGCTCCCGAAACCTTGGATATCGGCTCATCATTTCTACAGAGCACTCGGAGAGCCGAGCTACCCAAGACGCGCCAAGACGCCGTGGGGCCGTATTGGTATACTGTTCATATCCGGCAAAGAGCCGGCGAAGACTGCCACGCCGAGGAGATCGCCCCTTGAGAAGGGGAACTCTGCCGGGGTGGTTGTTCATGGGTGTCGGTCGATGAGGGGATTTTTACCTCGTCGGCGGGCGTCCCACGGCGGCGGCGTGTGCGCCAGCCGTGGATAGATCGAGCTGCCTGATCATCCCGCGGGGTGCGTGTTCCCGCCCGCGGGATCCGAGACGAACGAGGAACGGTGTTTGCAACGCGGAATGACCACGGCTACGACCACGATCGCATGACGCAGTTCTAGAGACTCTTTCAACGCCGCTCAACGCGCAGGCCGTGGCCCGTTTGGGTTGAGCATTCTTGTCCGTGATCCCCTCGTCCTGATCAGTCCGGCACGATCTTCGCCCGCACCCATCCCCGTCCCGTGCGCGATCCGCGCCCGGGAGCCGGGGCGGCGTCCGCGCGTCGACGAATGAGAAGGGACACGGATTGATGCACGTCCAACCAGCGATCTTGACACTCTCGGCGATCGAACCCCTCGACCTGGTCATCGCGGTGGCGATGCTCGTGGTGGGGCTGGCGGCCGGCTTCGTGCTGCACGGCATGATGCGCGGGCAGACGATCAGCCGCGCCAAGGCCGAGGCCGAGCAGACGGTCAGCCGTGCCAAGGCCGACGCCGAGGCCCTGCAGCAGCGGGCCCAGGTCGACGCCGAGCGGGCCGCCCTCGAACGCAAGAGCCAGATGGAGGCCGAGCAGGAGGCCGCCCGCCGGGAGATCCGCGAGACCGAGCGGCGGCTCACCAAGCGCGAGGACCTGCTCGACAAAAAGCTCGAATCCATGGAGGCCAAGGAGAAGCAGCTCGAACGCTCGCAGCAGTCGCTCGACGAGCAGGAAGAGCAGCTCAAGGCCCGCGGCGCCGAGCTCGACGGCGTCCTTACCCAGCAGAAAGACCGGCTCATGGCCGTGGCGAAGATGAGCGAGGACGAGGCCCGCCAGGCCCTGCTCGTCCGCGTCGAGGAAGAGTCGCGGCTGGAGATGGCCAAGGTCGTCGCCAAGAGCGTCGAGGAGGCCGAGCAGGAGGCCAAGAAGCGGGCCCAGGAGATCACGCTCTTGGCGATCCAGCGGTACGCCGCGGAGCACACGGCCGAGGGGACGGTGCGGGCGGTGCCGATCCCGTCGGACGACATGAAGGGCAGGATCATCGGGCGCGAGGGGCGGAACATCCGCGCGATCGAGAAGGCGACGGGGGCGGACATCATCGTCGACGACACGCCGGGCGTGATCGTGGTCTCGTGCTTCGACAAGATCCGCCAGGCGGTGGCGGTGGAGGCGCTGAGCCGTCTGATCGCCGACGGGCGGATGCACCCGACGCGGATCGAGGAGGTGGTGGAGAAGGTCAAGACGGAGATGGACGAGCGGGTGCTCAAGGCCGGCAAGG
>CAZZDW010000002.1:0-86795 GCA_964652945.1 uncultured Phycisphaeraceae bacterium | reverse complement strand
ATAGAATCGCACTCGATAGCCGTCGAAAAAACACCGCTTGATACAACAGCCTCGTGAGCGAGCGTGTCCATATCTCCAGCGTTCTGCACGCTCCCTGACGGTCGCGTCTCGTATGAGAGCGCCAAGTTTCTCAAAGGTGTATCGGGCGCAGCGTGATCTTGCCGGAGACCGCGACGGGGGCGTCAGCGTTGATGACACCATGACGAAGCACGGTCCCTTCGGCTTTCAACTCATACGCGCCGTTGTCCAGGGCCTTGCCGAAGGCGACTTCGACGCGGAGGGTCTCGCCCGGGCGGACGAAGGAGCCGTATTTGATCGCGCGGGCCGAGCCGAGGACGAGGCGGGCGTCATGCGCACGCTCGGCCAGCAGCAGCCGGCCGGCCTGGACGAGGGCCTCGATCATCATGACGCCGGGGAGGACGGGGAAGCCGGGGAAGTGGTCCTGCAGGTATTCCTCGGCCGCCGAGACCTGCTTGATCGTCACGATCCGGTCGGGGGTCTGCTCAAGCACGACATCGACGAGACAAAAGTGCATAGATGGATCATATCGCGATCTTGAATCCGCTCGCCACGTTTTACCACAGAGACACAGAGCACACAGAGGACACAGAGAAAGACATTGAAACCTTGTTGAACGCGAAGATCTCGAAAGCTCAAAGAAACTTGGTGTACCGGTCTCTCGCGACGTACACGGCCTTGTGTTCACAAGCACACCTTCTTTGTCGTCCTCTGTGATCTCGGTGTCCTCTGTGCCTCAGTGGTCAAAACAAAGGATGCCTCAACGGGCCGACTTGAGGAGTTCTTCGCCGCGCTGCCCCCAGGGGGCGGCGACGTCCATGCGGCCGGCGCGGGCGGCCAGCTCGGCCATGTTGAGGAGGAAGACCGCGTTCATCGGCGCGCCGCTCGTGCTCGCCGCGGCTTCGGCGGCGGCGACCGCCCGCTGCGCCGCCGCGACCGCCTCCTCGCGCCGCCCGGCCATGAGCAGGGCCGCCGCGTGGTCGTAGAGGAGTACCGGGTGCGACGACTGTGCCGCGGCCGAGGCGAGCGCGGCGAGCCCCTGCCCGGTGACGCGCTCGTCGCGGAGCGCTGCGCCCGCGCGGACCATCCCGCCGCCGAGCTGCGCCAGGTCCCACGGCTGATGTTCGAGCTCCGCCGCGGCCTGAGCGAGCACGTCGAGCGCGCGCGTGCGAAGTTCGGCGTCGCCCCCCCCGCCACCCTCCTGCGGCGAACGCTGCGCCGGCGCGGACAACCGGAGCAGCAGCTCGCCGGCCGAAGAGAGCGTCGAGGCGGCACGGCGAGACTCGGCGTCCTTGGCGATCCCCTCGTCGAGCACGGCGATGGCCTTCTTGGGCTCGTTGAGCGACGCGAGCAGGCCGGCCGCCTGGATATACACGCCACCCGGCCTGCCGTTGACGCGCTGGCCCGCCTCGGCGAGCGCGTCGTCGATCAGCGACTGCGCCTTCGCCTTATGGTCGCTGCGGCCAGTCGACATCAGCAGGCCCGCCGCACGGAGCTTGGTTTCGGGGTTTACGTGGCGCCCGGCGAGCGCGTGGTCGACGTGGCCGCCCATCGCATCAACCAGCGTGGCACGCTCGTCGTCGGCCGCGAGCGCGAGGCGCTGCTCGATGAGCCCAAGCCGCTCCTGCGCGTCGCTCGGATCGCCGGCCGGCTCGCCGCTCGTCGTCAGCCCCATCGCCGACTCGGGAACAGACGGCGCATCAGCGATTTCCTGCGTGCGTCGATCGGCGAGCGTCACCTGCGTGCGGACCTGGGAGAGGTTGTCGTGCAGCGGCAGCGCCCAGCGGTACGCCGCGGTGACTTCGGCCTCGACTTCGTCGACCATCGCCTGCAGTTTCTCGGCCGGCTCGCCCTTGGCCTGGGCGATCAGCACCCGCTCGCGCCCGCGGCGGCGGATGATCTCGCCGAGCTGGAAGACCAGGCTGTCGGTCGGGTGCCCGTGCTCGATCACCGAGCGGAGGCGCCGCTCGGCCGAGCCGAAGTCGCCGACGACGCAGTAGAGGTACGCGAGGTTGATCTCGTGGTCGGGGGCGAGTTTCCAGCCGGCGCCGCGTGGCGAGGGATAGTCGGGATCGAGCGGCAGGAACGTATCGGCCCGTGTGTAGTGGGCGATGCCGTCCTTCGCCGCGGCGTATTCGCGGGCGCTGGGCACGAACTCCGGCCGAAGGACGCTCGGCAGCGGCACGCTCATCTGCGCGTAGTCGAGCCCGCCCCGCCACAGGTGGTAGCGGGTGGTGCCGCTCCATCCCGCCATCCCCACCAACACCAGTGTCACGACGACAAACGCCCGTCCGGCCCAGGTCATGCGGCCTTTGTGCTTGAGCTTGACGCTCTGCACGCGGGCGCTGGCTACCCGTCTCGGCCCCACCAGCATCGACCACGACCGCCAACAGCAGAAGGCCGCGATGCCGGCCATCGCGACGGCCATGAGCAACGGCACCATGTTGAGCATGCCGCGGAACGCGACGAGGAACGCGACGAAGAGCACCGCGACGGCCAGCTCCTCGCCCCAGTTCAGGTCGTAGCGGGCGCGACGGCTGGCTCTGGCTTTTTCTCGGAGTTGCTCGGGAGTGATCGGTGGGCTTGAACGAGCACCCGCAGGCTGAGCCTGCGGGCTTTGTTGTGAGGCTGAAAAGGAATGAAGCAGTCGCGGGTGGGGCGTCGGTTTCTTCAAAATCGCCGGCGTCCCGAACCCGAAGTGCAGCGCGTGCTTGGGGCAGACGCTCACGCAGTCCATGCACTTCATGCAGCCGGGGTCCATCACCTGGCCGAAGTCGCGGACCTCTTCGTGGACGCGGACGTTGGACGTGCAGACGGCGGTGCAGTGGCCGCAGCCTTCGCAGTCGTCGTTGACCTTGATCCGCCCGACGCTGACGAGGTCGGCCGGGCCGAAGAGCCCGCCGTAGGGGCAGCCGTAGGTGCAGAAGCCCTTGGAGCCGAGGAAGTAGACCGCGCCGAAGGTGCACACGCCGATGAACGGGATCGCGACGTACCACGTCGGGAACGTCGCCCAGAAGTCGTCGACGAGGAACTCGGTGGAGAGGCCCGGCGTGTCGCCGCTCTCGCCGAGCCACGCGGGCAACTCGCCAGCCTCATCCGCAAACAGCGGCGTCACCACGTGCCGGTGCACGATCGGCCAGAAGAACATGTAGAAGCCCAGCGCCATCGGCGCAAAGACGAGCAGCCGCGAGCGGAAGGGCTTGGGCCGGACGCCCAGGCGCGTCATGAGGTGGGAGCAGAGGTCCTGCAGCGCGACGATGTGGCACCCCCAGCCGCAGAAATAGCGGCCGAAGAGCACGGTGGAGCCGATCGCCAGGACGAAGAAGACGAACCCCGCGTTGACGACGCCCTGGGTGATCGTCTGCACGCTCTCGGAGGGCTCGACGGGCGAGAGCGTGAGGCCGAGCGCCAGCCACAGGGCGACGTGGACGCCGACGACGACGTGGACGAGGACGAGGACGATCGCCCGCCAGCGCGCCGAGCGGGATTTCTTGATGGGGCCGTGGTGGTGCGCGGCGTCACGGGCGGCGTCGGGCGACGCCAGCACCGGCAGGGAGACCTGCCGCGGGTCGGAGGCAGTTGAAGAAGGGGAAGAGCAGCTCACACCAGAGAAGATACGCTGAACACGAGGGTGATGATCGGGGGCTTTGCTGGCCTTGAACGCCGCAGGGCTCAGCTTCAGGAGCTATCTGAACGTGGCACAGGCGTCCCGCCTGTGCCGTAAGGCTCCAGCATCCCTGCACAGGCGAGACGCCTGTGCCACAGTCAATCGAGATGGTCTGACTTTGGCACGTCTTTGGCTCAGTGTCCGCCCCCGTGCCCGCCGCCGCCGTGGGCGTCTTCTTTCTTGGGCTCGGGCTTGGCGTTCTGCTTGGACTTGGCCTCGTTGTACTTGCGCATCATCTCGGCCTGTTTGTCGGCTTTGACCTTTGCCGGGGAGACGTGGACGTTGGGGTCTTCGGCGGCCGCACCGCCGTGCCCGCCGCCGCCGCCGCCATGACCACCCCCACCGCCCCCGCCGCCGCCGCCGTGGTCCGCCGCGGCGGTCGCGCCGTGCTCGCCGCCTGCCGCGGCCTCGCCGTGCGTTTCGTCCTGCGGGCGCAGGGCGGCCGAGTGGTGCCCGTCGGCGTGCTCGCCGGGGTGCAGGAGGTGTGCGGCGTCCTCGGCGGGTTCGGCGGCCGCCTCGGACGGGCCGCGGAGCGCGAGCATCGTCCACGCGGCGATCGCCCAGAAGGCGGTCATGAGGCCGACGTACCCGAGCGTCTGCTGCGTCTTGGCGGGGATGCGCTCGCACTGATGAGCAAGAGCCGCCAGGCCGAGCAGCGGGTACCGCTTCCAGATCGGCGGCGTGTCGGGCGCGGGCTTGGGCTCGACCACGCCGGCGCGGGGCCCGACCGCCGCGGGAGCGGGCTCGGCGGCCGCGGCGTGCGTGCTCGCGGGAGCCGGTTGTCCGGCGTGCGGAGCGGCCGGGGGCGCGGCCGGGGCCGATGAAGCCGCGGCGGCCGCCGCTTCTTCGTCCATGTGAGCCGCGGCGGGGTCGTGATCGCCCTCGGTCTCGTCGGGCGACTCGGTGTGGATCGCCGATTCGGCGTCGGCGGCGAGTGCGGCGTCGAGGTCCTCGATGCTCCCGCCCGCGGCGCTGCCGTCGGCGGCTTGGTCGTGTGCCGCTTCGGCCGTCGGCTCGGCGTCGGGCTCGTCGGCGGGGCTCGCCTCCTCCTCGGACGCGGCTTCCGCGTCGGCCGCGGCGTTCTCGTCCGAAGCGGTGATCTCGACGTCGACGGCCTCGTCTTCGACGGCCACTTGCTCGGCCCCTGCCTCGGGCTCGGGCTCCGATTCGGATTCGGCCGTCGGAGCGACAGCGTCATCTTCGGCCGCGTCTCCAACCGTTTCGGGCTCGGGTTCTGCGTCAGGTTCCGCCGCCGCGGCAACGGGCTCGGGCTCGGGCTCGGGCTCTTCGGCGGCATCGCCGAGCGCTTCGGCTTCCGCGGCGACATCGGCCGCGGCCGCCGCCATCAGCGACTCGACGCCGCCGGCCTGCCCCCCGGTGGTATCTTCTTCTTCCGCCGACTCGACGCCCACGGCGGGTTCTTCGGAGACCGACGGCGCCGCCTCCGGCTCGGCCGCCGGGGCGTTCTCCTCAGGTTTTGCGGTGGCTGTCGCGTCGGTGCCGGCCTCGGGGACGGTCTCGTCGGCCGACGGCTCAGATTCTGGGGCCGCGGCGGTCTCCAGCTCTTCGGCGGCGTCCTGGAGGATGTCCGAGACGCTCGCGAACTCGCCGAAATCGAGATCCTCGGCCGGGGCCATGCCGTGCCGCTCATCGGCCCCGTGCGACGCCCCGCCCGTTCGGGACGGGGTCGGCGACGACGAGGGGGGAGGAGGGGGTGGACACATGGGAAAAAAGCCGGCACAATCGCGCGTCGATCCATGATCGACTCAGCCGCCGAGCGACTCAAGGATCATCCGGCCGATCGAGTTTTTTTCGGACCTTCGCCCCCCGCAACATCCCGAACATCACGCACACACACCTCGACTCTCCGCACCCGCACGACGCGCACTCACCCCCCCCCAGCCGACCCCCCTAAACGTATGCACCGACTGCTGATCGAACACCTCGGCGACCTGGAAACGACGACGGGCGGCGGCTCCTCCCCCACGCCGCTCACGATCGACGGCGACGAGGCACGCCACGCCCTCGCCGTCAAGCGGGTCCGGCCGGGCGAGGCCGTCGGACTCTTCGACGGAGCGGGGCACGTCGCCGAGGCGACGGTCGTCAACAACACCCTGTCGTGGACCAAGCCCTCGAAACACCGCGATCAGCTCCACCTGGAAGTGGGTGAGATTCGTTACACATCGCCGATCCAGCCAAGCGTGACGGTCTGCTCGGCGACGCCGAAGGGCCAGCGGGTGGACGAGATGGTCGAGGGGCTCAGCCAGGCGGGGGCGGCGGCGTGGCGGCCGATGCGGACCGCGCGAGGCGTGGTCGACCCGCGCGAGGCCAAGCTGGAACGGCTCGGGCGGATCAGCCGCGAGTCGGCCAAGCAGTGCGGGCGTGCGTGGATCATGCGGGTCGAGCCCGAGCTGACCTTTGACGGGGCGCTGGCGGCCTTTCCGCTGGTGCTCGTCGCCGACGCGACGGGGGCGAGCGTGCTGGATGGACCGATGCGCGAGAGGATTCGTGCCGCGGAGCGCGTGGGCCTGCTCGTCGGGCCGGAGGGGGGCTTTGCGCCCGAGGAGCTGGAGCTCGCACGGCAGCGCGGGGCGGCGGTGGTGCGGCTCGGGCCGCTGGTCATGCGCATCGAGACCGCGGCGGCCGTCGGCGCGGCGATGGTCATCGAAGCAGGACGCTGAATGGTTGGACGGGGCGGCACGCCGGAACCCGTTCTCGCCACTGTTTCCGCACAGGCGGGACGCTGCTGTGTTGAGATCTTTGGCTTGCCCACGCACCGGTCTGGAGACCGGTGCCACCAAAGACAGACGGTCTCAACAAAGCAGCGGGAGCGCCCGTGCCACGAAAGACTCGATGCACTATGCTGATATTCCGCATCGACTCACCACATACAGAAGGAGCTTTCCATGCTCAGTCTCCGGGAACGATTCTCACGTACGTCCGCGTTGCTGGTTGCGGCGGGCGTCGTCGCGATGTCGAGCGCGCCTGCGCTCGCGCTCGACGACGCGCACAAGGCCAAGGCCGAGGCGGTCATCGCCAAGGCTGAGGCGTACCTGAAGACGCAGCAGGACGAGGCGACCGGCGGCTGGATGCCCCCCCCCGCCACGAAGGAAGGCGAGAAGGCACCCCCCCACATGCCGGCGATCTCGGGGCTGGTGCTGACCGGGATGCTGCTCGATCCCGCGGCTGATCCGTCGAAAGACGAATCGCTGCGCAAGGGGATCGGGTACCTGCTGCGCTTCCAGCAGGAAGACGGGGGGATCTACGACGCGATCCTGCCGAACTACAACACGGCGATTTGCGTGAGCGCGCTGAGCCGCGTGGACTCGCCGGAGGCGCGCCAGGCGGTGCGGAGGGGCGTGGAGTTTCTCAAGAAGCTGCAGTGGGGCGAGTCGGCCGACGAGGCCGCGAGCAAGGGCGAGGCGAAGGCCGTCGGCAAGGACCATCCGTACTACGGCGGCGTCGGGTACGGGCACCACGGGCGGCCCGACAACTCGAACCTGAGCATGTTCCTCGAAGCGCTCAAGGACGCGGACGTCTCGCCGAGCGACCCGACCGTGCAGCGGGCGCTGGTCTTCCTCTCGCGGACGCAGATGCTCGACGAGACCAACGACATGCCGTTCGCCGACGGGTCACGGCAGGGCGGGTTCGTGTACTCGGTGACGGAGAACGCCGCGAGCGTGGACGGGCGCGCGGGCCAATCCAACGCCGGCACGATCGAGGAGACGCTCAGCGACGGCACGGTCGCCAGCAAGCTTCGCTGCTACGGCTCGATGACGTACGCCGGGTTCAAGTCGCTGGTGTACGCGCAGCTTCCCAAGGACGACCCCCGCGTCGTCGCGGCCAAAGGCTGGATCCAGCGGCACTACACCCTCGACGAAAATCCCGGCATCGGCACCGACGGGCTGTACTACTACTACGTCACCTTCGCCCGCGCCCTCGACGCCAGCGGCGAAGAGGTCGTCATGGCGATCGACGCCCCCGCGAGCTCGCCCTACGACTCGGCGGCCACCATGAGCAGCCCGGCCGTGGCGCGCGACTGGGCCAACGAGCTCATCGACAAGCTCGCGTCCATGCAGAACGACGACGGCTCGTTCAAGAGCGTCGACGACCGCTGGATGGAGAACAACCCCGTGCTCATCACCGCCTACTCGGTCATCGCGCTGCGGCACGCGGCGCGGTGAGATCGCCTCTCCATGAAAACACGCTCGCTCACGCTCGCGTCTCGTATGAGAGCCGCTGCTCGATGCAGCGTGTTTGCCGTCACCCTTTGGGCGGGCGTGCCGCAGGCACCGGCGCTCACCGACGAACCGGCGGCAGAGGCCGCACCGGCCGCCGAAAACACGCACGCACCGGCCGAGCGATCGCCCATTGAACGAGCGCCGGTCGCCGACGGCGCAGACACTGATACAGACAGCAATGCGGGCGGCGACATCCAGCCCGGCGTGCTGTACACGACTCGAAGCGCCGAGGGCATCGCTTATCGCTGGCGGCTGGGCGAGGGCACGCCGCTGGGTGAGACCACCGACGCCGTGGTGATCTTCGGCGGGATGGCGATTGGTGATTCGTTCGAGGCGGCCCTGCTGGACGAGCTGCACGAGCCGCTCGTGCTGATCCCGGAAGGGGTGACGCACGAGGAAGAGCCGATCGAGGTTTCGCCGACGGACATTTCCGAAGAAGCCGCGGACCGGCTGATCGCGGCGATGGAGGCGGACGAACGCGGCGAGCCGGGCGCACAGACGCCGCCGCCGGGCTTTGCCTGCGACATGCGTGATGCGCTGGCGGTGCGGAGTTATCTGCTGGAGATGGGCCGAACGTTCGGCGTGCGGCGGTTCTACCTCGTCGGCTTCGGCGAGGGTGCCGGCTTTGCGACGCTGTTCGCCGGGCGGTTCCCGGCGCTCGCCGACGCGATGGTGCTCGTCGACGCGAAACGCTGCGAGCTGGCCGACCTGGGCGAGCACGGCCGCGGCGGCGGCGGCGGAGTGGTGCACGTCCCCATCGTCTTCATCGACACGCGGCCCGAGGGCGATGCGCCGGCCGCCTCCGCCGACACGGCGCTGCTGGCGGCGATGTACCGGCTCAACACGCACGAGATGGTCCGCGTCCAACGGCTGGAGCCCGCGGCAAACGAAGAGGCCGGCGCACGCGATGCGGCGAACGCCGCGTTTGTCGCGGAAGCGATCACCTGGAGCGACGCGATGACCGCGTGGGGCGAGGATGCGCCCGCGCGCGTGCTCGGCGGAGCGGAAGGACTCGCTGGCGGCGAAGACGGCGGCCGGTGGCTCGGCGCGGCACGCCAGGCGCTTGCGCGGTTGGTCGAGACGCCCGGCACGTCGCAGGATGAGCCGGGCTTTGAATCGTTCGGGATGGCGATGACCACGCCGGGCGAGGCGTTGGAGGACGTGCCCGACGACACGCGGGCCAAAGCCGCGGCGATGATCGCGCGGATCGACGAGCAGGCGCTGCGGCACGTGTGGACGCTCCGCGGCGAGCGGCGCAGCGTCGACACGCTCGTGCTCGACGGCTCGGCGTGGCTGGGGCACGTCGCCGCGGTGCGCGAGGCGTACCGCGGCGTGCCGTTGGTCGAGCGGTACGTGCACGAGAGCGGCTACGCGGCGCTGGTCGAGCGGCACGACGCCGCGGTGGATGCGCTGTGGGAGGCGTGGGCGGCTGCGTCGGTCGACGACGGCGAGCCGGAGGGCAGCCGCGATGCTCGGCTGTTTGCGGAGGCGGTGCGGCTGCTGGGCGACTGCTATGCGAGCGACTTCCTGCCGGCCGACCTGCTGCCGCGGCTGGAAGGGATCTACGCGAGGCGCGACGCGCTCGAGCTCAGTGAAGAAGCGCTCGAGCAGTACGAGCGGGTGAGGCTCTTTGCCGCGTCAATGGAAGCGGGGCGAGCGCGGGCCGCGCTGATCGACAAGACGTGGGACGCCGCTCGGCCGATCGCCGGCCTGGTGCGCGACGACGAGAACATCTGGCCGATCAATGACGACCCCGCGGCCCAAGCCGAGCCACCAACTGAAGCCGCGATCAACGAAGAGCCCGCGGATGACCACGATGAGGCTCCCCACGAAGAGCCCGGCCTGAAGTGGTGAGGAGAACGTGCTTTGTTCGCACGCTCGCTCAGCCCGTCGGGCCGCCCGTCACGGGGAGGATGATGCCGGTGACGTAGCTCGAATCGGCGTTCGACGCGAGGTAGACGTACGCCGGGGCGAGTTCTTCGGGCTGGGCCGGGCGCTCCATCATCGAGCTGCCGGTCTCCTTGCCGAACTTGCTCACGTCCTCCGGCGACGCGCCCGTGTCGGCGACGTTCAGCGGCGTCCACACCGGGCCCGGCGCGACGCAGTTCACCCGGATGCCCTTGTCGAGCAGCTCCTGCGCGAGCGTCTTGGTCAGCGCGTGGATCGCGCCCTTGGTCGCCGAATAGTCGGAGAGCTTGCCCGAGCCCTCGATCCCGACGACCGAGCCGGTCGCGATGATCGACGAGCCCGCCGGCATATACGGCACCGCCTTGCGCGCCAGACGGATGTACGCGTAGACGTTCGTCTTCATCGTGCGGTCGAGCTCTTCCTCGGAGACCTGCGTCACGTCGGGCTTGCGGTTCTGCCACGCGGCGTTGTGGACGAGGATGTCGAGCCGCCCGAGCATCGAAACCGTCTTCTCCACGCACTCGTCGCAGAACTCCTTCTTCACGAGGTCGCCGTAGCAGATCAGGCAGCGGCGGCCGAGCTGCTCGATCGCGTCGCGGATCGACTCGGCGTCCTCGTTCTCCTCCGGCAGGCAGACGATCGCGACGTCGGCGCCCTCGCGGGCGAAGAAGTACGCGACCGATCGCCCGATGCCCGAGTCGCCGCCGGTGATGAGCGCCACGCGCCCCTCGAGCTTGTTGGCGGGGCGGTACGACTCGCCGCGCCAGCGCGGCTGCGGGTCCATCTGCGCCTCGATCCCCGGCGGCTGCTGCCGCTGCTTGGGGAAGGGCGGCGAGGGGTGCAGGTCTTTAGGCGACGCAGCGTCCTGATCGGGCCGGGGCTTGGCCTCGACCTGGGCGGCGGGGGCCCGGGCCCCGCGCGACGACGGCTGCCGCGCGTCGTCGGTCTGTGACGGTGTGTGGGTCTTGGACATGGCGCGGTTTCCTCGTGCAGGCGAAAAAGAAAAAGTGAAAAACCGCAGCGACCCGGTGGGGCCGCCGCGGCCTGCGAAGAGTTGTTACTCGGCCTGCGTCAGCAGCCGCTCGTATTCGCTCCGGTCGCTGCCCTGAGCGCGGGTGTAGGTCGCGGTGTAGATCACGTCGCCGGTCGCGCTGGGCGACTGGTTGGCGGCGTTGCGGTTGTTCGTGTTGTTGTTGCCCGTGAGGGAGTTGTCGCGGTTTGCCCGGTTGTCGTTGCTCGGCGGCGTCCACGTGGCGGCCTGGCCCGGGTCGACCCGGTACATCGTCACGCGGTACTGGTCGTTGCTGATCACGTCGAGGACGACGCGGACGTTGTCCATGTTGGAGCCGCCGTGCCCGCGGCCGTGGTAGTAGGCGCGGGCGCCCTCGGTGCCGGCGTTGGCGTCCATGTCGCGGTCCCGGCTGGTCGTGTTGTTGTCGTAGCCGCGGTCGCGATCGGCCATATTGTTATCGTTTACGCCGCGGTCGCGGTCGGCGGGGTTGGTGTTGTCGTTCATATCGCGGTCGCGCGTGTCGCGGTCGCGCTGCGTCGTGGTGGTGGTCCGGCCGCGGGTCGAGGTGTTGTCGTATGAGCCGCGGTCGCGGTCGTTCATCGACGAGCCGTGGTTCATGCCCTGATCGATGTCGGCCCCGTTGAAGACGATCTGGCGGGTGGAGGCGTTGTAGGTGCCGGTGTCGTGGAACATCTTGCCGCTGCAGTTGTCCATGAAGACGATGTTGTAGGTGTTGGAGTTTTTGTCGAAGGAGATGTAGCTGACGCCGCGGAAGTTCTTGTCCTCGCTCATCGAGTCCGTGCCGGTTGTCGAGCGGTCCTTGTTCATGTTCATCGACTTGGCGAAGCCCTTCTTCATGTCGGGCATGACGAGCGTCTCTTTGAGGACGTTGTCGCCGAGGACGAGCTTCGTCTTGGCGTAGCCGGTGAAGTTGGTGTCGGCGATGTTGGACTCGCCGGGCGGGGTCTGGCGCATGCGGTCGCGCTCGGTCTGCCCGTTGCCCGTGTTGTTGCGGTTGCTCGTGTTGTCGGTGGTGTTGTTCCGGCCCGTCGCGCCCTCGTCGTCGACCTGCGGGTCGTGCCAGGCGTCGAGGTCGCTGACGCTGCCGTCGTCGTTGATCGGCGCGTTGTCCGGGTTGTCGTACTGGTCCTGGTTCTGGTTCGGCACGCCCTGGTTGTTCCGGCCCTGGTTGGTGGTGGTCGTTGTGCCGCGGGTCGTGCGGGTGCGGTCGAGATCCTGCGTGTAGCGGTGGCCGAAGGCGACGGGGTTGATGTGGACGTCGACCTTCCACACGCCCTCGATCTGCTGGAGCACCGATTCGGCGTTGCGGGCGGTGCTCGCCGTCTGCGCGTCGGTGGTCCGGTTCGTGGTGTCCTGATTGTTCATCCGCTGGGTGGTGCGGCCGCGGTCCTGGTCGCGGCCGCGGTCCTGGGACATGGAGTTCTGCGCGATGCTGGCGACGCTGAGGATGCTGCCGCAAACGGCGGCGAGTGTGCTGGCGGTCATGGTCTGGTCTCCTTATCTGTTCGTGTGCTTGAAGAACGAAGTCGCTTTCACCGGCGGCGCACCCGCGCCCGCCGTACAACACTTCTCAACTCTTCGGCCCGCACCTGAGATCACCGTGTAACACGCGTGAAACCTGCATCAGGTTGCCGATGCTCCCCGCCGCGCCCGCCGGCCCGGCGGCTGCCTGCTCAACAGCCGCCGGGCGCGTGCGCGGCATTCCTCAGCGGCTCGAAGACCCCGAGCCGGCGGTCGTGCCGGCGGAGCCCTTGTTGCCGCTGCGGGATGAAGAGCCGGACGATCCGGTCGACCCGGAGGAGGAAGAAGATGAGGACGAGTCGCTCGAGTCGCCGCCGCTGGAGCCGCCGGTGCTGCCGGCGCTCCACTTGGCCTCGGTCTGCGAGGAGGGCTTGGAGGACGACTGCGACGACTGCTGCGACGAGCCGGACTCGCCCTTTTCCGACTCGTTCTGCTGCTGCTTCTTCTTGATGCGCAGGTGGTTGATGACCTCGTCGACGCCGAGGACGCCCTCGGAGATGAGTTCGGCCTGGTACTTCTCTTCGCGGCAGCACGCCGTGCCGGAGAGCGTCACCTCGCCGTTCTCGACGTTGACCTCGATGTCGGAGGGGTCGATGTCGGCCTGCATGAGGCGGTCGCAGACGTCTTCTTTGATGCGGTCATCGGAGCGGGTGTAGCCCTTGGGCCCGCGCCGCCCGGTAGTGCCGACGCCGCCGGACGCCGAGCCGTAGCGTCTGCCGCCGAACCCGGTGGCGTAGCCGCCGGCCCCGCCGCGGTAGCCGGGGCTGCTCAGGCCCTCGCCGCCGAAGGCGTGGCGGTACGACTCGCCCCCTTCGCCGTAGGAGCGGCCGTACTGCCCCTCGCCGGTGTAGGACTGGCCGTATTGCTCGCCCCCGCCGTAGGACGCGCCGTATTGCCGGCCGCCGCCCCCGCCGTAGGCCGACTGCCCGAACTGCCCGAACTGCTGTCCGGACGATTGGCCGCCGTGTTGCGACGGCGTGTTGTAACGGGAGAAGTCCGAGCCGTGGATCGGCCAGTTATGCTGCGTTCCGCCGTACCCCGAGGAGCCGCCGCCCGAGGGCGAGTTCCAGCCTTGCCCCTGCCCGTAGCCGCCGCTGCCGCCGCCGCTGCCGCGCGAACCGCCCCACTGCCCGGAGCCGGATTGGCCGTAGCCCGATTGGCCATAGCCGGACTGGCCGCCCGGGCCGTAGCCCGACTGCCCGGAGGACTGGCCGTAGTCGGACTGTCCGGAGCTGCTCTGCCCGTAGCCGGCGGGGCGGTGGGAATATTCGCCGCGGTATTGATCGGAGGCGTACGCCCTCGGGCCCTGACGACCGTAGCCCTCGCTGTATCCGCCCATGCCGTAGCCGCTTTGCCCGTAGGCGTCTTGCCCGAAACCGCCTTGGCCGATGGAGCCTTGGCCGAAGGAGCCGCCCTGGCTATAGGAATCGAGGCCGCCATATGAGCCCTGCCCTCGGCCGCCGTAGGAGGTCTCGCCGGACGAGCCCTCGCCGGAGGAGCCTCGCCCGTACGACCCTTCACCGGACGAGCCGCGTTGCCCGGATCGGCCGTATTCGCCGGATCCGTAGCCGCGGCCGTGTTCTTCTGATTCGCGGTTCCAGCCGCCGGGGTATCCCTGCTGGTACCCGCCGAAGCCGTAGTCGCGTTCGCGGCCGCGCTCGCCGCCGAAGGACGTTTCGTCGTCGTGGCGGAAGGAGCGGTAGGACGGGTTCGCGGAGCGGTAGTCGCGGTCGTCGTCGCGGCCGCGTGAGCCGCGGGACGAGCCGTCGTCGCCGCCGGAGCGCTGGTCGCTCTGGCCGCGGTAGCTTTGGCCGTACCGTTCCTCGCCGTACTGGTCCCCCCGGTCCCGATAAGACGGCTCGCGCCGACGTGAATCCTGCTGCCGGTCGTAGGCTTGCATGCGTGAATCTCCTCACGATCTGAGTAAGACGTTGGGACGGCGGGCAAACACTTCGCTCGCCGTGAGTTCATATCAGAGCACGCGGGGCTGAGGCGACGGTGAACCGTGCTTCAAAGCGCGTTCATCCGTGCCGACGCCGCCGTGCGCCGTTGCCGTCATCGTGAACGCGTGTGCCGCTCGGCTAGACGGCATGCGTCGGCCGGCTCATCCCCCGTTTAGGAATAAGGACTTCATCATGTTCCGTTGCGGCCGTGTGCTCCGTCGTCATGCCGCGGCGCGCGCGAGCCCCACAGCAGCACCGCCGCGCCCCCGCCGGCGGCGACCAGCGACGCGAGCAGCACCGCGATCTTGACCGCCGGCAACTCCTCGCCGGAGAAGGCGAGCTGCGCGATGAACAGCGAGATCGTGAAGCCGACCCCCGCGATCACGCCCGCGCCGGCGAACTGCCGCCACCCCACCGCGCGCGGCAACTGCGCCCAGCCCAGCCGCACGCCCACCCATGACGCGCACAAAAACCCGATCGGCTTGCCCAGGCACAGCGCCGCGATCACGCCCCACGCCGCCGGGCTCGCCGACGCCGCGCCCAGGCTCTTGGCGGTGATCTCGACCCCGCCGTGCGCCAGCGCAAAGAGCGGCAGCACGACGTAGCTCGACACCGGGTTGACCACGTTGGTCAGCCGCTCCGTGATGCGCTTGCTCTCGCGCACGGCGAACTCCAGCTCGCCGATGCGGCGGTTTTCCCGCTCGAACAGCTCCTGCAGCAGCTTCTCGCGGCGTTCCTGGTCCCGCTCTTCCTGCGCGATGCGCTCGCCCCACTCGTGCAGCCTCGTGATGCGCCGGCCGATCGTGCGGATGCGCTCCGCCAGCGCCGCGTGATCGATCGGCGCGCGGGCCGGCGTGAGCAACCCGAGGACCACGCCGGCCACCGTCGGGTGGACGCCGCTCTGCAGCAGCGCCAGCACGAACACCGCCCCCAGCACCCAGTAGACCTCGATCCGCCGAAGCCCCCACTGCCGCCCGGCGACGATCAACGCCAGCACCCCCGCCGCGCCGCCGAGCCACGCCCACGACAGGTCGCTTGTGTAAAAAAACGCGATGACCAGCACGCCGCCGAAATCGTCGGCCGCCGCGAACGCCAGCACAAAGACGCGCAGCTCCTGCGGCACGCGCTTCCGCAGCAGCCCCAGCACCGCCAGGGCAAAGGCGATGTCGGTCGCCACCGGCACGCCCCAGCCGCGCCACTCCCCGCCGGAGACGTTGATCGCCACGTAGACCCCCGCGGGGACCGCCATCCCGCCGAGCGCGGCAAACAGCGGCAGGGCCGCCTTCTTCCACGTCGACAGCTCGCCGTGCACCAGCTCGTGCTTGATCGCCAGCCCCGCCGCGAAAAAAAACAGCGGCAGCAGCAGGTCGGAGACCCACGTCTTCGTCTCCTCCGTGCGCGAAAAGAAGAACAGCTCCAGCGTGCCGCGGCTCTCCCACACGGCGCGGTACGCGTCGGGCCAGATGTTCATCCACACCATCGCCGCGCACGCCGCGACGATCATCGGCCAGCCGGCGGTCTCCTCGACGCGGATGAACCGCGCCGAGGGGAGCAGCACCCGCCGCGCAAACGTGAACCGCTCCGCCTGCGAGGAGAGCTCGCCCAGTGTTCGTCCGCTGACCGGCATGCGGCGTCCCTCTCTTCGAATGAGCCTGATGGGTCGGATCGTCCGCCGCGTGGCGCATCAGCCGCGGACGGTCCGCAACTTCGATGCCGTGATCTGCTGCCTGCGCGAGAAGAAGTCCGCCCACGGGTCGGTCTTCCGCTTGGTGAGATGCTCGGCGGTGTTCCGCACGGTGTACGCCGCCGGGCTCTCGAGCGCGAAGAGCTCTTCCCACGCGATGGGCATCGAGACCGGCGCGCCGGCCCGCGCCCGCACCGAATACGGCGCGACCGACGTCGCGCCGCGCCCGTTGCGCAGGTAGTCCACGAAGACCTTGCCGCGGCGTTTGGCCTTGCTCATCACCGCGAGGTACCGATCCGGCCGGTCGCCCGCCATGCGCAGCGCCACCGCGTGCGCGAACGCCTTCGCCTCGTCCCACTCGGCCTTGCGCGTGAGCGGCGCGACGACGTGCAGCCCCTTGCCGCCCGAGGTCTTGAGGTACGACACGAGCCCGGCCTCGTCGAGCAGCGCCTTGACGTGGGCCGCCCCCTCCTTCACCGCGTCAAAGCCGACCTCTTCGCTCGGGTCGAGGTCGAACGTGATCAGGTCCGGCTTGTCGAGCTGGTCCCGCCGGGCGCCCCACGGGTGGATCTCGATCACGCCGAACTGGATCAGCGAAACGAGCCCCCCGACCGAGTCGATGCCGAGGTAGTCCGCTTCGCCGGCCTCTTCCTTGACGCGGATGCCGAAGACCGGCTCCGCGAACGTGTCGGCCAGGTGCTTCTGAAAGAAGCACTGCTTGGCGCGCCCCTGCGGGCACCGCACCACGCTGAGCGGGCGGTCCGCGACATAAGGCAGGATCCACTCCGCCACCGATTCGTAATACCGCACCAGGTCCAGCTTCGTCAGCCCGGCGTCGGGAAAGACCACGCGGTCCGGGCTGCTGATCGCGATCCCCGCGACCACGTTCTCGCGATCGCTCTTCGTTGATCGAGCGGCACGCTCCCCGCCGCGCGGCGACGGCGTGCGCGACGCCGCCTTCGTAGCACCCTTTTTCTTCGTTTGCTTCTTCCGTCCAGGCTCGGCGGCGGCGGGCGGCATGGCGTCCTCCTCTTCCGTGTCTTGCGGTTCTTCCGCTTCGATCTCGGCGACCTCGTCCGCCGCGGCTTCCTCGACCGCGCGCGCCCCGCCGTGGCCGGGCGTCTCGATCCGCACGTCCTCCGGCTTCTTGTCCTCGCGCAGCCCCTCAAACACCGGGTGCCGCAGACGCCCGTCGTGCGTCCACTGCGTGAACGACACCTCCGCGACCAGCTCCGGCTCGACCCAGTGCACGCCCCGCGCCTTCGCACGCGGCGGGCTCACGTCGAGCGGGTGCCTCGCCCGCTTCAGCTTCGCCAGCCGAGCGCCGATCTGCTTCAGCGCCGCCGCGTCGTACCCCGTCCCCGCGCGCCCCGCGTAGATAAACCGCCCCTTCGCGTCGTGCACGCCGAAGACCAGCGACCCGAAGTGCTTGCGGCTGCCGCTCGGGTCCGTGTACCCGATCACCACAAACTCCTGCCGATGCCCGCACTTGACCTTGACCCACGTCCGCGACCGCCCCTGCACGTACGGCGCGTCGGCCTTCTTCGAGATGACGCCTTCGAGGGCGAGCTGGCAGGCGCTCTCGCGCACGCTCGCCCCGCCGCCGACGACGTGGTCGCTGTAGCGGATCAGCGCATCGTCGGCGTGCGCGTCGAGGAGCCGCTTGAGCAGCCGCTTCCGTTCGACGAGCGGCGTGCGCGTGAGGTCGTAGCCGTCGAGGTACAGCAGGTCGAAGACGAAGAAGACCAGCGCGTCGAACGTCTGCGCCTTCATCGCCTGCTGCAGCGCCTGGAACGTCGTGCGCCCCGACTCGCCGACGATCGTCGCCTCGCCGTCGACGACCGCCGTCCCGCACGGCAGCCCGGCAACCGCGCCGGCGATGGGGCCGAAGCGGCGCGTCCAGTCGTTGCCGTTGCGCGTGATCAGCCGCACGCTGCCGGCGTCCTTGTACGCCAGAAGCCGGTAGCCGTCGAACTTGATCTCGTGCAGCCACCCGTCGCCCCGCGGCACCTTCTCGCTCAGCGTGCACAACTGCGGCGTCAGATCCGTCAACATCCGCGACGCCCGCGCGCCCTCCACCGTCGCCAGCTCGTCCGGAGAAGGCCCGCCCGCCTTCGACCACGCGGCTGGTTTCTTCGTCGCACCGGTCTTCTTCTTCGCGTGCTTGGCGCGCTTCGCCGTGCCGTTCGACGACGCGTGCGAGGTCCACTCCGCGTCGGCGTCCTGAGCGATCGCGCCGAGGTCGCGCCCCGTCTTGACGCTCAGCGGCTGCTCGTCCACGAGCTGGCCGTCGGTCCGCACCTGGTCGTCGGTGCGCTTGATGAGCAGCCAGTTGTGCTTGCCGCCGCTGGTCCGCTGGGTATCGCGGAGGCGCGTGAGCGTCCATTCGCCGTGCAGCTTCTCGCCGTCGAGCGTGAACGTCAGCTTGCCGCGTTTGAGCGCGGCGGCGGGGTTTTTCTCGCCGGTCGTCCACACGCCGCGGTCCCACACCATCACGGTCCCGCCGCCGTACTGCCCCTTCGGGATGATCCCCTCGAACTCCGCGTACGCGATCGGGTGATCCTCGACCTCGACGGCGAGGCGCTTGTCCGCCGGGTTGAGCGAAGGCCCCTTGGGCACGGCCCACGACTTGAGCACGCCGTCGAGCTCGAGGCGGAAGTCGTAGTGCAGCCGCGTCGCGTCGTGCTTCTGCACGACGAACATGCGCCCGGCGTCGCGCCCGGTTTTCGTCGCCGATTGGCCCGAGGGCTCGGCGGTCTTCGAGAAGTCGCGTTTGGCGTTGTATTGCTTCAGGCCCATCGCCGCACCGGTTGATCAACTGCCGCTTGCCACTCAGCCCGCCTTGCGACGGCGCGTCGCCGTCTTCTTTTTCTTCTTGCCGGCGCGCGGCGCTTTGGCCGCGCCCGACTTGCCCGCCGGCGCGCTGGCGCGCCCGCCCCCCTGCTGCTGCACGCTCTTCTTGAGCAGCTCCATGAAGTTGATCGGCGCGGGCGCTTCGGCCTCTTCCTCCTCGGTCCCTTCGAGCACCTCTTCGGTCCTGCCGCTCTCGACCTTCTTCCGCACCCACTCGTGCAGCGACTGGCGGTATTCGTCGTGGTGCTTCTCCGGCTCCCACTCGGCCGCCATGCTCTCGACGAGCGTCCGCGCGATGTCCATCTCCTGCTTGCTGACCGCCTGCCCCTTGGCCTTGCCGCTGGGCAGGTTCAGGCCCTTCGTCGAGCGGATCTCCTGCGCGTACCGCAGGAGGTCGAGCACGAGCACGTCGTCCATCGGCAGCATCGCCGCCAGGTACTGCCGCGTGCGGATGACGACCGTCGCGATGCCGACGCGGCCCGTCTCGCGCAGCGTCTCGCGGAGCAGCACATACCCCTTCTCGCCGCCGTTGCCGGGCTCGAGGTAATACGGCTTGTCGAAATACCGCGGGTCGATCTCGTCGATCGAGACGAACGACTCGATCTCGATCCGCCGGGTCGCTTCCGGCGCTGCACGCTTGAGCTCCTCGTCGCTGAGGATCACGTAGCTCCCGTCCTGATACTCGTAGCCGCGCACGATGTCGCCCCACGGCACCTCCTCGCCCGTCTCGGCGTTCACCCGCTCGTAGCGCACGCGCGCCATGTCGCGGCTGTCGATGAGATGCAGTTGCAGGTCCGTCCGCTGCTCGGCCGAGTAGAGATTCACCGGCACATTGACCAGGCCGAACGAGATATGACCTTTCCAGATCGCGCGTGCCATAGAAGTTTTCCTGCGCGCAAGCCCCCCCGATACGTTCAGTCTTCCATCATCCGCCGGGGCTCTGAAATCACGCTGCAACAGCGGTGAAACCGCCTTCATGCGTCTACTTGCCTGTGGAAAATTTTCCTGTCTCGACGGGATCGGCCGGACGACGAGCGGACGTCGGCTTTGTCCCTCGTCGTGCGCACATCGCCGGATGATCCCGCGAGATATACGCGGATTGAGATGAGTTTATGACATGAATTTACGTTTAAGGATTTTACTTGCCCGCTCGATCTGGTATACATCGAATATCGGTTCGACGAGGATCAAGCATGTTCGCACACAATACACCCAAGACGGTGGTCATCACCGGCGGCACCGCCGGCGTTGGCCGGGCGACCGCCCGCGCCTTCGCCGCCGAGGGGAGCGCCGTCGGCGTCATCGCACGCGGCAAGGACCGCCTCGACGAAACCGTCGCCGAGCTCCGCACGATGGGCGCACGCGCGGCGGGCGTCTTAGCCGACGTCGCCGACGCCCAGGCCCTCGACCACGCCGCGGACGTGATCGAAGCAGCACTCGGCCCCATTGATTGCTGGGTCAACAACGCCATGACTTCCGTGTTCGCGCGGGCGACGGAGATCACGCCGGAGGAGTTCCGGCGCGTGACCGAGGTGACGTACCTCGGCGTCGTCCACGGCACGCAGACGGCGCTCAAACGCATGGTCCCGCGCGAGCGAAAGGGGAAGGGCGTGATCGTGCAGGTCGGCTCGGCGCTGGCGTACCGCGGCATCCCGCTGCAGGCCCCGTACTGCGCGGCCAAGCACGCGATCGTCGGGTTCACCGAGTCGCTCCGCACCGAGCTGATGCACGACGGGCTCGACGGGATCCACGTCACGATGGTCCACCTGCCGGCGATGAACACGCCGCAGTTCGACTGGATCCTCTCGCGCCTGCCGCACCGCGCTCAGCCCGTGCCGCCGATCTACCAGCCGGAGGTCGCGGCCCGCGCGATCGTGTGGGCCAGCACGCACCGGCGGCGGCAGCTCTTCGTCGGGTTCCCGACGTTCAAGACGGTGTGGGGCAGCCGCCTCGCGCCGTGGTACGCCGACCGCGTGCTCGCCGAATCGGGATTTTCGAGTCAGCAGACCGACGAGCCTCGCGACAAGGGCCGCCCGTCGAACCTGTGGGAGCCCGTGCCGGGGGATTACGCGGCGCACGGGCGCTTCGACGACCGCTCGCGCCGGTGGAGCTGGTGGACGCACCTGACCGAGCACCCGGTCGCGGCGTGCGGGGCCGCGCTGCTGCTCGGTGCGGCCGCCGCCAAATGGATGGAGTAAGCACGCACGAGTTGGCGCCAGCGATCAACGAAGGGGGCACGCGACATGCGTCCGATCGGCAAGAAAACCTGGGTGATCGCGGAGGGGTACATCCCGCCTTCGAGCACCGGCCCCGAGCCGCAGATGACCAGCCACGAGACGCTGTGCATGCTCAACGCGGGGGACGCCGACGCGCACGTCACGCTGCACGTCTTCTACAGCGACCGCCGCCCCGCCGGGCCGTACCGCGTGACGGTGCAGGCGAGCCGCACCAAGCACCTGCGGCTCAACGAGCTGGAAGACCCCGAGCCCGTGCCGCGCGGCGTGGACTACTCGTGCGTCGTCGAGTCGGACGCGCCCATCGTCGTGCAGCACACGCGGCTGGACTCGCGCCAGGCCGCCAACGCGCTGCTCAGCACCATCGCCTACGCCGAGGATTAGCCTCACCATGCTGTTCGCCTGTTCACCACGGAATCACCACCAGGGGGCCACGCCATGAGCGGAACCGTCAGCGACTTTCTCGTCAACCGCCTGCACGAATGGGGCGTCCGTCGCGTCTACGGCTACCCCGGCGACGGGATCAACGGCATCATGGGCGCGATGTCGCGCGCCGAGGACAAGATCCGCTTCGTCCAGGCGCGGCACGAGGAACTCGCCGCGTTCATGGCGTGCGCGCACGCCAAGTTCACCGGCGAGGTCGGCGTCTGCATGGCGACCTCCGGCCCGGGCGCGATCCACCTGCTCAACGGGCTCTACGACGCCAAGATGGACCACCAGCCCGTCGTCGCGATCGTCGGGCAGCAGGCCCGCACCGCGCTCGGCAGCCACTACCAGCAGGAGGTCGACCTCAAGAACCTCTTCAAGGACGTGGCGCACCGCTACGTCGAGATGGTCTGCGCCCCCGCGGCGATGCGGCACGTCATCGACCGCGCGGTGCGCATCGCCAAGGCCGAACGCGAGGTGACGTGCGTCATCGTGCCCAACGACGTGCAGGAGGAGGCGTGGTCCGAGCCGCCGCGCGAGCACGGGGCGACGTTCTCGGGCGTCGGGTACCAGCCGCCGCGGATCGTGCCGACCGAGCACGAGCTGCTCCGCGCCGCCGAGGTGCTCAACAGCGGCGAGCGCGTCGCGATGCTCGTGGGCGCGGGGTCGCTCGGGGCGTCCCAGGAGATCCGCGAGCTGGCCGACGTGCTCGACGCGGGCGTCTCCAAGGCGCTCCTGGGCAAGGCGGTGATCAACGACGACCTGCCGTATTGCGCGGGCGCGATCGGCCTCCTGGGGACCAAGCCGAGCTGGGACCTGATGATGAACTGCGACCGCCTGCTGATGGTCGGGACGGCGTTCCCGTACTCGGAGTTTCTGCCGCCCGAGGGGAAGGCGCGCGGCGTGCAGATCGACATCAAGGCCGAGATGCTCGGGCTCCGCTTCCCGTGCGAGGTCAACCTGCACGGCGACACGCGCGAGACGGTGCGGGCGCTGCTGCCCATGCTCAAGCGGCGCGACGACCGCCGCCCGTGGCGCGAAAAGATCGAGTCGGAGGTGAAACGCTGGTGGGACGTGCTCGAGAACCGCGCGATGAACGACGCCAAGCCGATCAACCCGCAGCGGCTGTTCTGGGAGCTCTCCGCGCGCCTGCCCGACAACGTGATCCTCGCCTCCGACTCCGGCTCGGCGGCGAACTGGTTCGCACGCGACCTCAAGGTCCGCGAGAGCATGCTGGCCAGCCTCTCGGGCGGGCTTGCGACGATGTGCCCCGGCATGCCGTATGTCCTTGCGGCGAAGTTCGCCTACCCCGACCGGCCCGCGATCGCGCTCGTCGGCGACGGGGCGATGCAGATGCTCGGGAACAATGCGCTCATCAGCGTCTCCAAATACTGGCAGGAATGGACCGACCCGCGGCTGATCGTCTTGGTGCTCAACAACAGCGACCTCAACCAGGTGACATGGGAGCAGCGCGTGATGGCCGGCGACGCCAAGTTCCAGGCCTCGCAGGACCTGCCGGCGTTCTCCTACGCCGACTACGCCGACCTGCTGGGGCTGCGGGGCATCAAGGTCACGGAGCCGGGGCAGATCGGCCCGGCGTGGGACGAGGCGCTCAGCGCCGACCGCCCGGTGGTGATCGACGCGATCACGGACCCGGACGTGCCGCCGCTGCCGCCGCACATCAAGTTCGCGCAGGCCAAGAGCTTCCTGTCGTCGATGCTCAAGGGCGACGTGAACACGCGCGGCATGATCAAGCAGTCGTTCAAGGACGCCATCGAGTCGTGGATCCCCCACCACTCCTCGCACTGACCGCCGACGCCGGAAAGGACCGCCGTGGAACTGCTGGAGCACGACATCGAGCGCGGCTGCATCGACGAGCCGTCGATCGACGACGCGGAGGTCGCGGCCTACCGCGTGCCGACCGAGGAGGCCGAGTCGGACGGCACGCTGGAGTGGGACCACACGACGATCGTCGTCGTGCGCGTCTCGGCGGGTGGCGAGCGCGGGCTCGGCTACACGTACACGCATCAGGCGGCGGGGGAGATCGCGCGGATGCTGCTCGACAAAGTGGTGCTGGGGCGGACGGCGATGTCGCCGCGGGGCGCGTGGTGGGCGATGCACGAGGCGCTGCGCAACGTGCCGGCGCGGGGCCTGGCGATGATGGCGGTCTCGGCGATCGACACGGCGCTGTGGGATCTGAAGGCGAAGCTCCTCAAGCAGCCGCTCTGCACGCTGCTGGGGCGCGTGCGTGAGGCCGTGCCGGTGTACGCCAGCGGCGGGTTCACGTCGTACGACGAGGCCAAGCTGTGCGCGCAGCTCGGCGGCTGGGCGGAGGAGGGCTTTGCGCGCGTGAAGATGAAGGTCGGCCGCTGGCCGGAGGACGACCCGCGGCGGGTGCGTGCGGCGCGGCACGCGATCGGCGAGCAGGTCGAGCTGTTTGTCGACGCCAACGGCGCGTACACGCTGGGCGAGGCGACGCGGCTGGCGCACGAGTTTGCCGCGGAAAACGTGGTGTGGTTCGAGGAGCCGCGGCCTTCGGACGACCCGGGCGGGCTGGCGCACGTCCGCGAGCGGGCGCCGGCGGGGATGGAGATCGCCGCGGGCGAATACGCGGACATCGAGGCGGAGTTTCTCAAGCTGATCGGCGGGTCGAACGAGGGCCGGGCGCGTGCGTGCGACGTCGTGCAGCCGGACGTGACGCGCTGCGGCGGGGTGACGGGCTTTGTGCGCGTCGCGGCGCTGACGGGGGGGCATCACGTCGAGGTGTCGACGCACTGCGCGCCGGCGGTCTCGCTGCACCCGGCGTGCGCCTGCCGCGAGGTGCGGCACATGGAGTACTTCTACGACCACGTCCGGCTGGAGCCGATGCTCTTCGACGGCGTGCCGGCGTGCCGCGAGGGGCGGCTCGTGCCGGACCTGAGCCGGCCGGGGTGCGGGCTGGAGCTGAAAGAGCAGGACGCGGAGCGGTTCCGCGTCTGACGGGCAGGATCGGGGCGAGGGAGCGGGTGGCGACATGCGTCTTCATGTTCTTCAGGAACGGCCTGCGGTGGAAGGTCTGGACTCGGCGAAGGCGCGATCGCTGGCGGCGGCGATCGGCGCGTCGGTCGAGGGGGAGGTGCGCTTCGACCAGGCAAGCCGCGGCGCCTACTCGACGGACGCCTCGAACTACCGCCGCGTGCCGATGGGCGTGGTGGTCCCGCGTTCGACGGCGGACGTGGAGGCGACCATCGCCGAGTGCCGCAAGCACGGCGTGCCGATCGTCTCGCGCGGCGGGGGGACGAGCCTCGACGGGCAGTGCTGCACGCACGGCGTCGTCATGGACTTCTCGAAATACCTCAACCGCATCGTCGAGATCGACCCGGAGGCGAAGACCGCGCGCGTGCAGCCGGGCGTCGTCTTCGACACGCTTGCCCACAAAACAGTCGGCGCGCACGGGCTGCGCTACGCCCCCGACCCGTCGACCCACTCGCACTGCACGTTCGGCGGCATGCTCGGCAACAACTCGTGCGGCGTCCACTCCATCATGGCCGGGCGGTCGTCGGACAACGTCGTCTCGATGGACGTGCTCACCGGCGACGGCGTGAGGCTCCGCGTCGGCGAGACCGGCGACGAGGCGCTGCACCGCGAGATCGGCAAGGGCGGACGCGTCGGCGAGATCTATTCCGGCCTGGCGCGGCTGGCGCGCGAATACGGCGACGAGATCCGGAGCCGCTACCCGAATATCCCGCGGCGGGTCTCCGGGTACAACCTGCCCGACCTGCTGCCGGAGAACGGGCGGAACATCGCGCGGGCGCTGGTCGGCTCCGAGGGGACGTGCGTGACGATCCTCGAGGCGACCGTGCGGCTCATCGAGTGGCCCAAGAGCCGCGTGATGGTGATCCTCGGGTACGACAGCGTGGAGGACGCGGCGGACGCCGTGCCGGAGATCATGGAGACGGGGCCGATCGGGCTCGAGGGGTTCGACCACCGGCTGACGGACTTCATCAAGCTGCACCACACGCACGCCAAGGACATCAACCTCTTGCCGAAGGGGAGCGGCTGGCTGATCGTGGAGTTCGGCGGCGACTCGCGCGCGCTCGCCGAGCGGGCCGCGCAGAGGCTGATGGACAAGCTGAAGAAGCACGAGCACCCGCCGGCGATGGAGCTGCTCGACGATCAGGAGCGGGAGGACCGCATCTGGGAGGTGCGCGAGTCGGGGCTGGGGGCGACGGCGTTTGTGCCGGGGATGGCCGACACGTGGCCGGGGTGGGAGGACGCGGGCCTGCCGCCGGACCGCGTGGGGGAATACCTGCGCAAGTTCAGGAAGCTGCTCAACCGGTACGAGTACGACTGCGCGCTCTACGGGCACTTCGGGCAGGGGTGCGTGCACTGCCGGATCAACTTCGACCTGACGACCAGGGCCGGCGTGGAGAAGTACCGCGCGTTCGCGCACGACGCGGCCGAGCTGGTCGTCTCGTGCGGCGGCTCGCTCAGCGCCGAGCACGGCGACGGGCTCTCCAAGAGCGAGCTGCTGCCGATCATGTACGGCAAGCGCATCGTGCAGGCGTTCGGCGAGTTTAAGAAGCTGTGGGACCCCGACAACCTGATGAACCCCGGCAAGATCGTCGCCCAGCCGCCGGTGACCGCCGACCTGCGCCTGGGCCCGGCGTTTGCGCCCAAGCGGCTCGAGACCGTGCTCACCTTCAAGGACGCGGGGCGCAACTTCGAGCGGGCGGCGCTGCGGTGCGTCGGCGTGGGCAAGTGCCGCCGGCGCAAAGACGCGTTCATGTGCCCCAGCTATATCGCGACGCAGGAGGAGATCCACACGACGCGGGGGCGCGCCCGGCTGCTGTTCGAGATGGTCGAGGGGACGTTCATCGCCGACGGGTGGAAGAGCCACGCCGTGCGCGAGTCGCTCGACCTGTGTTTGGCGTGCAAGGGGTGCAAGAAGGAGTGCCCGGTCAACGTCGACATGGCGTCGTACAAGTCGGAGTTTTTGTACCACTATTACAGGGGGAAGCTCCGGCCGCGGAGTTTTTACGCGATGGGGCACATCGGGGCGCTGGCGGACGTGGCGTCGGTCTGGCCGTGGATGGCGAACCTGGTCGGGCGTTCGAAGCTGACGGCCCCCGCGGCGAAGCGGCTGGCGGGGGTGTCGAGCCGGCGCGAGCTGCCGCGGTTTGCGGGGCGCACGTTCACGGCGTGGTTCCGCGGGCGGCGGGCGGAGCGGGCGCGGCCGGATTCCGCCCGGAGCGGGCCGGTGGTGCTGCTGCCGGATGTCTTCAACGATCACTTTTATCCCGGCACGCTCAGGGCGGCGTGCGAGGTGCTGGAAGCGCTCGGGTATGAGGTGCTTGTGCCGGAGTGGCGGTATCCGGCGATCCGGCCGCTGGTGCACTACGGCTTCCTGCCGCGCGCGAGGAAGCTGCTCGACGGCGTGATGGACAGGCTCGACCCGCACGCGCAGCGGGGCGTGCCGATCGTCGGCGTCGAGCCGAGCGAGGTCGCGGTGCTGCGCGACGAGTCGCACGGCTTTTTCCCCAAGACGGTGCGCACGCACCGCCTGGGGGAATCGTGCAAGCTGCTGAGCGAGCTGCTGAGCGAGCGGCACGGCGACGAGCTGGAAGCCCGCGCCAAGGACGACCGCGGGCGGTGCGTCTTCCACGCGCACTGCCACCAGAAGGCCGTGCTCGACGCGGAGGGGGCGCGGAAGACGCTGCGGCATCTCGGCTATGAGATCGAAGAGCCGGAGCCGGGGTGCTGCGGCATGGCGGGGTCGTTCGGCTTTGAGGCCGAGCACGCCGAGCTGGCCGAGAAGATCGGCGAGGAGAACCTGCTGCCGGCGGTGCGGAATGCGCCGGCGGGTCGGGAGGTGGTGATCGAGGGGTTCAGTTGTCGCGAGCAGATCAAGCAGAACACGGGGCGCGAGCCGCGGCATCTGGCGGAGGTGGTGCGCGGGGCGCTGGGCGGAGCGGGTGAGCGCGATCGGGCGGGGACGGAGGCCGGCGGATGAAGCAGGTCTTCGGGCCATCGAGCAACGCGATCGTTCGGGGCGGGCTGGTGGTGGCGGGCGTGCTCGCCGTGCTGGCGATCGCGGCCGCGGGGGTGATCGTGCAGCGGTCGGCGTGGGTGACGTCGGTGGGGTTTGTGCGGCCGCAGCCGATCCCGTTCAGCCACGCGCACCACGTGACGGGCCTGGGGATCGACTGCCGGTATTGCCACCAGACGTTCGAGGAGTCGAGCTTTGCGGGGATGCCGACGAGCGACACGTGCATGCGGTGCCACCTGGAGATCCACACGACGGCGGCGGTGCTCGAGCCGCTGCGCGACAGTTGGCGCGTGGGCAGGCCGGTCGCGTGGAACCGCGTGCACGACCTGCCGGATTTCGTGTATTTCAACCATGCTGCGCACGTGCACGCGGGGGTCGGCTGCACGACGTGCCACGGCGACGTGGACGAGATGGCGCTGACCTTCAAGGCCGAGCCGATGTCGATGTCGTGGTGCCTGGATTGCCACCGCGACCCGCACCGGACGCTGGCGGGGGCGCTGGCGTGGCGCGAGAAGAAGCAATCAGACGACCTGTTGACGCGGGTGAGGACGCTGCTGCCGCGTGAGCCGCGGGTGTCGATCGAGAAGGAAGACGTGTTGACCAACTGCACGGCGTGCCACCGGTAACGGCGGCGGTGGGTGCAGCAAGAAATGGTGGCGTATGACGACGGCTGGGCGGCCATGGCGAACGCTGGACGAGCTGGAGGGCGGTGCGCCCGCCGGGCGGAGCGATGAGTTCGCCGACGGGGCGTTCGCCGATCCGGTGAGCGAGGCGGGCTCGCTGAGCCGGCGGCGGTTCATGGGGCTTGTCAGCACGATCGCCGCGCTGGCGGCGGGGTGCAGCGGGCGCGAGCCGGGCAAGATCGTGCCGCGTGCGCACGACGAGGCGGGGGAGCGCGGGCAGGCCGGCGTGCCGGGGCTGCCCAAGACGTTCGCCACGGCGGTAATGCGGCAGGGACGTGCGATGGGTGTGCTCGGCGTCACGCGCGAGGGGCGGCCGATCAAGCTCGAGGGCAACCCGGCGCACCCGGCCTCGCTGGGCGCAAGCGACGCGATGATGCAGGCCGAGCTGCTGACGCTCTATCACCCGGGTCGCTCGTCGAACATCCGGCGCGGCGAGACGGTGTCGACGTTCGACGAGCTCAGCGACGAGCTCCGACGCGGGCCGAGCGCGTTTGCCGGGCGCAGCGTGCCTGTGGCGATCCTCACGGAGCCGGTCACCTCGCCGAGCCTGGTGGAGCGGATCGCGGCGGTGTTACAGGCTGTCGACGGCGCGCGGTGGTATCGGCATGAGCCGCTGGAGAACGGGGCGCAGCGGGAGGGTGTGCGGCGGGCGGTCGGGCGCGAGGCGGACGTCGTGCCGCGGATCGGCGAGGCGGACGTGGTGGTGTCGATCGGGGAGGATTTTCTGGGCGCATCGCCGATGTGCGTTGCGGCGTCGCGCGGCTGGGCGTCTCGGCGGCGGGCCGACGACGCGGCCGGCGCGATGAGCCGCGTGTACGTCGCCGAGCCCGTGCCGACGACGACCGGCGCGGTGGCCGACCATCGCCTGCCGGCGTCGCCGCGGCGGATGGAGGTGCTCATACTCGCGCTGGCCGATGCGCTCGGCGCGGAGCCGGGCGCGGCGACGGGTGGCGCGGGCGAATCGGCGGCGTCGACGTTGAGCGAGGAAGAACGTGCGTGGATGAACGCCGCGGCGGCGGACCTGCGCCGCGCGGGCTCGCGCGGGCTGGTGCTCGCCGGGCCGGCGCTGCCTGGCGAACTGCACGCGCTGGCGCTTGCGCTCAACGAGCGGCTGGGAGCGATCGGCACGACGCTCGACCTGCTGCCGCCGGTGGACGAGAGCGTGACGCGGGCCGGTGAGCTGGCGGAGCTGACCGATGCGCTGAGCGCCGGCGAGGTCGGCCTGCTGCTAATGCTCGGCGTAAACCCGGTGTACACGGCCGCTCCGTCGCTCAAGTTTGCCGAGGCGATGGCCAGCGCCGGCTTGACGGTGCACGCGGGGCTGTTTGCGGACGAGACGGCGCAGCGGTCGGCGTGGCACGTGCCGCTGGCGCACGCGCTGGAGTCGTGGGGCGATGCGCGGGCGTTCGACGGCACGGCGTGCGTGGTGCAGCCGTTGATCGAGCCGCTCTTCGGCGGGCGGACGGCGCACGAGCTGTTGTCGATGGTCGAGCTGGCGTGGGGCCGCTCGGACCGGCTGGTGCCGCGGACGTACGAGCTGGTGCGGAGCTTCTGGGCGCAGCACGCGGGCGGAACAGACGTTGAGGGATGGTGGCGGGGCACGCTGAGCCACGGCGTGGTGGAGGGCTCGGCGTTCACGCGGCTGCGTGTGGGCGTCGACGGGAACGTCGTGCGCGAAGCCATACAGAAGCGCGGCGTCGCGGCCCGGCGCACCGATGAGACCATTCAACTGGTCATCCGACCCGATCCGACGATCGGCGGCGGCGAGCAAGGGGAGTCGTTCAACCCGTGGCTGCAGGAGCTGCCCAAGCCGATCACCAAGCTCGTCTGGTCGAACGCGCTGGAGCTCTCGCCGAGCGACGCGAAACGCCTCGGCGTAAAGAACGAAGACGTCGCGTGGATCGACGCCGGCGGGCGGCGCGTGGAGGCGGCGGTGTGGGTGTCGCCGGGGCACGCCGAGGGGTGCTGCTCGCTCACGCTCGGGTACGGGCGCGGCGTCGATCACCACTTCTTGAAGGATGAGGCGTTGAACGGCGCGAACGCCTACGCGCTGCGCAGCGCGGACGAGCCGTGGGTCGTCGAGGGCGTGAGCATCACCACGACCGGCCGGACTCGGCGGCTGGTCACCACGCAGCACCACGGGCGGATGGAGGCGGGCGAATACGGGCACGACCCCGTGCGCACGGTGACGGCCGCGCAGATGACGGGGGAGGCGGCCGGCGGAAGCGCCGAGGTGCTCAAGCAGAAGCCGCGGCGCGTCGGGCTGACGCTCTACCCCGAGCGGTCGTACACCGGGCGGCAATGGGGCATGGTGATCGACCTGGCGCTGTGCACGGGGTGCTCGGCGTGCGTGACGGCGTGCCAGGCGGAGAACAACATCCCGAGCGTGGGGCCGACGGAGGTCCGGCGCGGGCGCGAGATGCACTGGATCCGCGCGGACCGGTATTACGCCGGCGGCGAGGCGAGGCCGCGGCTGCTGCACCAGCCGGTGCCGTGCATGCACTGTGAGAAAGCCCCGTGCGAGGTCGTCTGCCCGGTAGGCGCGACCCAGCACAGCGCCGACGGGCTCAACGAGATGGTCTATAACCGCTGCATCGGCACGCGGTACTGTTCGAACAACTGCCCGTACAAGGTGCGGCGGTTCAACTTCTTCGACTATGCCGAGGGGACGCGCGAGAGCCTCAGGCCGATGCGCAACCCCGAGGTGACGGTGCGCGGCCGGGGGGTGATGGAGAAGTGCACGTACTGCGTGCAGCGGATCAGAAACGCCGAGATCCGCTCGCGCGTCGAGGGCTTCACGCTCGGAGGCGACGACGTCGTACCGGCGTGCCAGCAGGCGTGCCCGACGGGCTCGATCGTCTTCGGCAATATCCACGACGAGCGATCGACGGTGAGCGTGCGGCGGACGAGCCGGCGGCACTACGCGCTGCTGGAAGAGCTGAACACCCAGCCGCGGACGACGTACCTCGCCGACGTGCGGAACCCCAGCCCCGAGCTGGCGGAGGGCGGCGCATGAGCGAGCGGTCCTCCGACATCGCGCCCGGTTATGGCTACCGCGAGGTGACGCGGCGGGTGCTGAGCGCGTTCACGCCGCGGGCCAAGCTGCCGTGGGTGGTCGGCGTGCTGCTGAGCGGGGCGATCTGCGCGATGATGATCGTCTCGCTGCTGTGGGTGCTCATCGGCGGCGTGGGCGTGTGGGGGATCAACATCCCCACGGCGTGGGGCTTTGCCATCACCAACTTCGTCTGGTGGATCGGGATCGGGCACGCCGGGACGCTCATCTCGGCGATCCTGCTGCTGGTGAGGCAGAAGTGGCGCAACTCGATCAACCGCTTCGCCGAGGCGATGACGCTCTTTGCGATCATGATGGCGGGGATGTTCCCGCTGTTGCACCTGGGGCGGGTGAGCAAGTTCTATTACTTGTTCCCGTACCCGAACCAGCGGGACGTCTGGCCGCAGTGGCGCAGCCCGCTGGTGTGGGACGTGATCGCGGTCTCGACGTACGGCATCGTGTCGCTGGTCTTCTGGTACCTGGGTTTGCTGCCGGACATCGCGACGGTGCGCGACACGGCGCGGCGGGCGTGGGTGCGGGGGGTGGCGGGCGTGGCGTGCTTCGGCTGGCGCGGCTCGGCGATGCAGTGGGAGCGGTACCAGACGCTGTATTTCTATCTGGCGGCGCTGGCGACGCCGCTGGTCGTGTCGGTGCACAGCATCGTGAGCCTGGATTTCTCGGTCGGCATCGTGCCGGGGTGGCACTCGACGATCTTCCCGCCGTATTTCGTCGCGGGGGCGATCTTCTCGGGCATGGCGATGGTCTTCACCATCACGATCCCGCTGCGGAAGGTGCTGAAGCTGCACGACCTGGTCACCACGCGGCACCTGGACATGATGGCGCGCGTCACGCTCGCCTCCGCCGTCATCGTCGGGTACGGCTACGTCATGGAGGTCTTCACCGAGTGGTACAGCGCGGAGAACTCGGAGCTGATCCGCATGACGCACCGGTTCACCGGCGGCGGGGCGTGGATCTTCTACACGATGATCGCGTGCAACGTCGTCGCGCCCCTGGCTCTGTGGTCGCCAAAGGTGCGGCGGAGCGCGATCGCGCTGTTCGTCCTCTCGCTGGTCTTCAACCTCGGCATGTGGCTGGAGCGGTACGACATCGTGATCGACAGCCTGACGGAGAGCACGCACATGGCCTCGGCCTGGGGGACGTTCGCCGGGACGTTCTGGGACTGGTCGCTGCTGATCGGCTCGCTGGGGACGTTCGTGCTGCTGTTCCTGCTGTTTGTGCGGGCGGCGCCGATCATCTCGATCCACGAGATGCGCGAGCTGGTCCACGAGCCGGAGCCCGACCGCGGGCCGAGGCGCGTCGAGGTGAACGGGCCAGCCCGGGCGCGCACGCGGGCTCGCTGGCTGGTGGCGCGGTTCGCGTCGGAAGAGGCGGTGCGCGAGGCGGCGGGGCGCGCGCGCGAGGCCGGGGTGCTCGGGCTCGACGCGTTCACGCCGGTGCACGTGCACGGACTGCGCGAGAAGCTCGGCACGCACAAGACGCGGCTGGGGTGGGTGGTCTTCGGCGGGGCGGCGCTGGGGGCGATCGGGGCGTACGCGCTGCAGTGGTACGCCGCGGTGCTTGCGTACCCGTGGAACATCGGCGGCCGGCCGCTGCATAGCTGGCCGTCGTTCCTGCCGTTGACGTTCGAGCTGGGCGTGCTCGGCGGCACGCTCGCGGGGCTGACGGGGTTCATCGTGGCCTGCAAGTTCCCCAGGCCCTATCACCCGCTGTCGAGGCTGGCGACCTTCGGCCGCAGCGGGATCGACCGGTTCATGCTCAGCGTCGACCTCGACGAGCAGGCGGGCGAGGAGCAGCGGCGGCTCGCGCGGCGGGTCTTTGGTTCGCTCGACGCCGAGCGTGTGGACGAGGTGAACGGATGAGGCGCGAGGCTGCTCCATCGGCGTGGGTGCGTGCGACGCCGAGTGCGGCGGCGCTGATCCTGCTGGCGCTGGCGATGGGGTGCTCGGACGACATGCGCGACCAGCCCTATTCGCGGCCGATGGACGCGTCGAAGTTTTTTCTCGACGGGACGTCGATGCGGCCGCGTGCGCCGGGGACGGTCGCGGTCGACGAGGGCGGGCCGGTGGAGAGCGAGCTGGCCGAGTATGAGCGGCTGGAGGTGACGCCGGCGCTGCTGGCGCTCGGGCGGGACCGGTTTGAGTCGATCTGCGCGGTCTGCCACGCGCAGGACGGGTACGGCGAGGGCGTGGTGGTGCAGCGCGGGTTTCCCGCGCCGCCGTCGCTGCACGAGCCGCGGCTGCGCGAGGCGGAGGACGCGCACCTGCTGACGGTGGCGAGGAACGGGCTGGGGAAGATGCCGCCGTATGGCAGCGTGCTGAGCCGGCGGGAGCGGTTCGCGGTGGTGCGGTACATCCGGGCGCTGCAGCTCAGCCAGCACGCGCCGATCGACGCGCTGCCGGCGGACGTGCGCGAGCGGCTAGCGGCGAAGGAAGGAGGAACGCCGTGATCCTTCCGCGGCGGACAGACGGCCGGCGGCGGCAACTCCCGGTGTGGGTGGTGGCGGGCTGCGCGCTGGCCGCGGCGGCGGGGCTGGGATGGGCGCTGTCGGTCTCGGCGAGGGTTTTCTTTGGGGCGTACCTGGCGGGGCTTACATTCGCGGTCTCACTGCCGGTGGGCGCGGTGCTGATCTGCCTGCTGGCGCACCTGGTGGGCGGCAAGTGGTCGAACCTGGCGATGAGGCTCGCCGTGCCGATGGCGAGGTCGATCGGGTGGGCCGCGGCGCTGTGCCTGCCGATGCTGATCGGGCCGGGCTCGCTGTATCCGTGGGCCGGCGCGGCGCACGAGCCGGGCGTGGAGAAGGTGCTGGAGCATCGGCGGCCGTGGATGTCGCCGTGGTGGGTCGGCGGGCGCGCGGTGGTCTTCTTCGCGATCGTCGGCGGCGTTGCGCTGCTGATCGATCGCTGGGACCGCGACTGGCGGGCGCGCGGCCAGGCCGAGGCGCGGCGGCCGGGCGCGGCGGGCGTGCTGGGGATCGTCATGCTGCTCGGCGTGTCGTGGATGTCGGTCGACTGGCTGCTGTCGCTGCAGACCGAGATGTATTCGAGCATGTTCGGCGGCATCCTCTACATCGGGCAGGTGGTCAACGCGCTGGCGCTGGTCACGCTGGCGAGCGTGGCCGTTCGGCCTTCGCCGCTCGTGAGGGCGGGGGCGCGCACGCGGCGCGACCTCGGCTCGCTGCTGCTGGCCGGGCTGTGCCTGAACGCGTACGTGGAGTTTGCGCAGTTCTTCATCGTGTGGAACGGGAACCTGCCGGCGGAGGTATCGTGGTATGTGCCGCGTGCGGCGTGGCGGTGGTCGTGGCTATCGGCGCTCGTCGCGCTGGTGCGGTACGTGCTGCCGATCGGCGTGCTGGTTTCGCCGTGGGGGAGGAGGCGGGCGCCGGCGCGGGCGTCGGTGGCGGGGCTGGTGCTCTTTTCGGGGGTGGTCGATGCGGCGTGGCGGACACTGCCGTCGCTGGAGCTGGAAGGCGAGGGGCAGGCCGCGGGGATCGTGGGGGCGGCGGCGGCGGTCGTGCTGCTGGGCGGGGCGGTGCTCGTCGCGTACGGCCGGGCGCTTGCGCGGAGAGCATCGGCGCTCGGCGCAGACGCAAGGCCGGCGCGCGGCACGGAGGTGGGCCGTGGCTGAGCACGCGATCCATGCGCACACTGTGGACGGTAAGGGCGAGCCGGGATACGAGCGGCGGGACGCCAACGTGTGGGCGGTCGTCGGCGTGGGCGCGGGGCTCGGCGCGGTCGTGATCGTGTCGATGGTGGTGCTGGGCGTGCTGCGGGGGCGGGTGGAGCCGCTCGGACGCACGCCCACGCCGGGCTCGGTGGAGGCGGGCCGCGCGGTCATGGCGTGGACCGATCTGCGGGCGCTGCTCGCCGCACGGCGGGAGCTCTCGGCGCAGCGGCTGGGGTCGTACGGCGTGGTTGACGGCGAAGAGGGCGTGGCGCACATCCCCATCGACGAGGCGATGCGGCTGTACGCCGAGCGACACGCCCGCGAGCAGGAAGGGGGCCGGCCGTGAGGTACACGGCGTTCCTGCTGGTCTCCTCGTTCTTTCCGCCGGAGGCGTCGGACGTCGCGCACCGCGTCGACCGCGCGTTCCTGATCCTCCTGGCGCTGAGCGCGGCGATCGTCGGGCTGGTCGCGGCGCTGGTGCTGTACTTCGGCATCCGGTATCGGCGCGCGGCGATGCGCGGCACAAGCGGCAAGCTGCCGAGGCGCGAGCGGCAGTGGGTCGAGATCGCGTGGGCGACGGTGCTCGTGGTCGGGTCGATCGGGCTGTTCGTGCTGGGCGGGTGGGCGCTGCTGACGCCGAGCATGCAGCCGCGGGGCGGCGCGCCGATCTATGTGGTGGGCAAGCAGTGGATGTGGAAGGTGCAGCACCCGGAGGGGCGGCAGGAGATCAACTCGCTGCACGTGCCGCTGGGTGCGCCGATCCGGCTGGTGATGTCGTCGCAGGACGTGATCCACAGTTTTTATGTGCCGGCGTTCCGGCTCAAGCAGGACGTGCTGCCGGAGCGGTTCACGACGATGTCGTTCACGCCGACGCGCGAGGGGGAGTTCGACCTGTACTGCGCCGAGTATTGCGGCACGGAGCACTCGAACATGGTGGGGCGCGTGGTGGTGCTGCCGCCGCGGGCCTACGAGCAGTGGCTCGAGGGCGTCGACCCGGACCGCAAGCCCAGCGCGACGCGCGACTACACGCCGATGAGCACGGCGGGGGAGAGCGCGTTCACACGCTTCGGCTGCGCGGCGTGCCACGGGGAGGCGGCGACGCCGTCGGCGCCGCGGCTGGACGGCGTGTACATGCGCCAGACGCGGCTGCGCAGCGGGCGGCTGGTCATCGCCGACGAGCACTACCTCCGCGAGTCGATCCTCCGGCCCAGCGCCAAGATCGTCGCCGGCTACCCGTCGCCGTCGCCGATGCCGACCTTCGAGGGCAAGATCAGCGAGGAAGAGCTCGACCAGCTCATCGAATACATCCGGTCGATCCGGTACGGGCAGGGCGGCGAGGGGGAGCAGGCACCGCAAGAACAGGAGGCGACGCCGTGAGCACATTGGGCGGCATATCCACGCCGCGTGAGGCCAGCGCCGGGAAGACCTACCTCAGCGACCTGTCGCTGCGCGAGTGGCTGACGACGACTGATCACAAGCGGATCGGCATCCTCTACATGGTGTCGATCACGGCGTTCTTCTTTCTGGGCGGGCTGGCGGCGCTCCTGCTGCGGCTGGAGCTGCTGACGCCGCCGACGGACCTGTTCACGAAGGACACGTACAACCGGCTCTTCACGGTGCACGGGGCGGTGATGGTGTGGTTCTTTCTGGTGCCGTCGATCCCGGTGGTGCTGGGGAACTTTCTCCTGCCGCTGATGATCGGGGCGAGGGACCTGGCCTTCCCGCGGGTGAACCTGATGAGCTGGTACGTCTTCATGCTCGGGGGGATCGTGAGCGTGGGGGCGATCGTCATCGGCGGCGTGGACACGGGGTGGACGTTCTACACGCCGTACAGCACGGCGTTCAGCAACGCGTACGTCACGCCGATGATCGTGGGGATCTTCATCTCCGGCTTCTCGTCGATCATGACGGGGCTGAACTTCATCGCGACGCTGCACACGATGCGGGCGCCGGGGCTGAGGTGGTTCCGCCTGCCGCTGTTCTGCTGGTCTCTGTACGCGACGAGCATCATCTACGTGCTGGCGACGCCGGTGCTGGCGATCACGCTGATGCTCGTGGGCATCGAGCGGGTGTGGGGCGTGGGGATCTTCGACCCCAAGCTCGGCGGCGACCCCCTGCTCTTCCAGCACCTCTTCTGGTTCTACTCGCACCCGGCGGTGTACATCATGATCCTGCCGGGGATGGGCGTGGTGAGCGAGGTGATCGCGTGCTTTGCGCGGCGGCGGGTCTTCGGGTACGCCGCGGTGGCGCTGTCGAGCATCGCGATCGGCCTGCTGGGGTTCCTCGTGTGGGGGCACCACATGTTCGTCAGCGGGCAGAGCAAGTACGCGTCGCTGATCTTCTCGCTCCTGAGCTTCTTCGTGGCGGTGCCGTCGGCGATCAAGGTCTTCAACTGGTCGTTCACGCTGCGGAAAGGGTCGATCCGGTACCGCACGCCGTTGATCTACGTGCTGGGGTTCATCGGGCTCTTCACGGCCGGCGGGCTCACGGGGCTGATGGTCGCGGCGATCGACATCGACGTGCACGTCCACGACACGTACTTCGTCGTGGCGCACTTCCACTACATCATGGTCGGCGGCATGGTGATGGCGTACCTCGGGGGGATCCACTTCTGGTGGCCGAAGATCACCGGGCGGATGTACCCGGAGACGCTGGGCGTCTTCAGCGCGATCGTCCTGTTCCTCGGGTTCAACCTGACGTTCTTCCCGCAGTTTATCGCGGGGTACGCGGGGATGGTCCGGCGGACGGCGGAGTATCCGGAGAAGTTCCAGATGCTCAACGTCTTGTCGACGGCCGGGGCGTCGATCCTCGGCGTGGGGTACGTGCTGCCGCTGATCTATCTGCTCGCCGGGCTGCGCAAGCCGCCGACGGCGACGAACAACCCGTGGAACGCGCGCGGGCTGGAGTGGCGGACGACCTCGCCCCCGCCGAAGGAGAACTTCGCGCACACGCCGACGGTGGACCTGCCGGCGTACGCGTACGACCAGCAAGCCCCGGAGGATGAGCCGTGGATGCGATGAGGCGGGCACACATCGCGCACCACTTCGTTTCGGCGGAGCAGCAGCAGCGCGCCGTCCGGCTGGGGATGTGGACGTTCCTGGCGGGGGAGGTCCTGCTCTTCAGCGGGCTCTTCACGGCGTACACGATCTACCGCGTGCTGCACCCGGCGGCGTTCGCCGAGGCGTCGCAGCACCTCTACGCGTCGATCGGGATCACCAACACGGTGGTGCTGCTGATCTCGAGCTGCACGATGGCGCTGGCCGTCCACACGGCCGAGAAGCGACGGCTCGGCGCGACGGTCGGGCTGCTGGTGACGACGGCGACGCTGGGCGCGCTGTTCCTGGCGCTCAAGGCCGTGGAGTATGGGCTGGACTACCGGGAGGAGCTGGTGCCGAACCTGACGCCGGGCGGGTTCAGCATCCTGCGGTTCGAGCATCCGCGCGAGTCGGAGATGTTCTTCGTGCTGTATTTCATCATGACGGGCCTGCACGCCGTGCACCTGACGGTGGGCGTGGCGCTGGTCTTTGGCGCGGCGGCGCTGGTGCGCATGCGGCGGCTGGAGCTGGGCGAGCCGTCGCCGCTGGAGCCGCTGGCGCTCTACTGGCACCTGGTGGACGTGATCTGGGTGTTTCTGCTGCCGCTGCTGTACTTTGCGGGATAAGGGGACGAGCGATGGTCCGGACAAACGTGCTGGTGACGCTCGGGTTGCTCGCGCTGCTGGCGGCGTCGGTGGTGGTGTGGGCGCTGGACCTGGGCGCGGCGGGGACGGCGATCGGCCTGGGGATCGCCGCGGTGAAGTCGATCCTGATCGGCTTGTACTTCATGGAGCTGCGGCGGAGCTCGCCGCTGACGCGGCTGTTCGCCGTTGCGGCGCTCTATTGGGTCGCGATTCTCATTGCACAGACGCTCGCCGACGTTCTGACGCGTTCGTAACGTGCGCAACGCGGCATTTGCGAACGGCGACGCCCACTTCGGGGTGCCGCGCACAATAAATCCAGATTTACCGGCGTTTCACGGCGTCGCCATGTCGCCGCTCAAAACTGATAACTCATCATCACTTGTTGATGGTGCGGATCGGCCGACGGACGGCGGGCAACAGACTCGGGGTGTGAGGGATGCGGGAAGCGGGGCCAGAGACATCGACACCAGTTGACAGGGCGGGGGGGACTGTCACGCGCACTCAACCGGAGGACAACACATGAAGATCACTTCCGTCGAAACGCTGTACACCTCGAACCTCAAGCACCTGTACAGCGTGGAGAAGCAGTTGACAGCCGCCCTGGAAAAACTGGCCGGTGCGGCGAGCAACGAGCAGCTCAAGCAGGCCTTCCAGGACCATCTCGAAGAGACCAAGGAGCAGCTCGAGCGGATCGAGCAGCTCCTGACCAACCTCGGCCAGTCGCCGGGCCGCAAGAAGGCCAAGGGCCTCGAGGCGATCGTCGCCGAGGGGGAGGAGATCATCAACGCCGAGGGCGACGAGACGGCCAAGGACCTCGGGCTCATCGACGCCGCGCAGCGGACGGAGCACCACGAGATGTCGATCTACGGCTGCACGGCCGAGTACGCCAAGCAGCTCGGCCGCGAGGAAGACGCGCAGACGCTGCACACCACGCTCGAAGAGGAAAAGAAGGCCGACAAGAAGCTGACGCGCATCGCCAAGGCGCTGGCGTCGGGCGAGGAGGTCTCCGCCGAGGAGCTGGAGAGCGAGGACTCCTCGGACGAAGAAGGCCAGTACGCCGTAGCCGGCGGCATGGGCGGGGCGCAGCAACGGACAGATCAACAAGGAGCCGTCGCGTCGGCGGCTCGCAACACGGGTGGGTTCAACCACAACTCGGAAAGGAGTTCAAGCATGGCACGCAGAGACGAATACGACTACGACAACGGGCGTTCCTACGGGGGCTCGCGCTCGTCGCAGATGCAGGAACGCGACGAGTACGGGCAGTTCGCCGGCTACGGCGGCGGCGGACGCGGCGGGCGTTCCCGCTACGACGAGGACGATGACGATCGCGGCTCCAGCAGCCGCGGCGGCGGGCGGTACTCCTCTCGCGGCGGCTACGACGACGACCGCGGTTCATACGAGGGCCGTTCACGCGGCGGCTCCCGCTCGTCGCAGATGCAGGAACGCGACGAGTACGGGCAGTTCGCCGGCTACGGCGGCGGCGGGCGCGGCGGCCGGTCCCGCTACGACGAGGACGACGACGATCGCGGCTCCAGCAGCCGCGGCGGCGGGCGGTCCTCCTCGCGCTACGGCGGCGGCGACATCACCGACTCGGCCGGGCGGCACTACTCCCGCGACTCGTGGGAGCGCGCCCAGGAAGGCCGTTCACTCGGCGGGCAGCACTCGCACGGCGGCTTCGGCGGCGGCGGGGGTGGCGGACGCTCGCGCTACGACGAGGACGACGACCGCGGCTACAGCAGCCGGGGCGGCGGACGCGGCCGCTCGTCACGCTACGACGACGAGGGCGACATCACCGACTCGGCCGGACGGCACTACTCCCGCGAATCGTGGGAGCGCGCCCAGGAAGGCCGCTCGCTCGGCGGGCAGCACTCGCACGGCGGGTACGGCGGCGGCGGCGGCCGGTATCGCTGATCTCGAACACGCGGGGACGCCTGAACCACGCTGATCCATGCCGATCAGGCTGACACACAGCGGGACCCCGCGGACTTCATCCCACAGCGGCGCTGAACGTTTGTGCGGCGTTCAGCGCCGCTCCTGTTTTTGGGCTGCCGCCGGAACGGGGGTACCATGACAGCCTGCGCCGCGCCCGTGCGCGGCGTGGCCTGCTCTATGGACCTTCACAGCGGCTCGCCATACTGGTTTCTGCTGCACGGCCTGGGGGCCGTCGCCCCGCCGCTGGAGAGCGACCGGCGCTGCGACGTCGCGATCATCGGCTCGGGGATCACCGGCGCGCTGGTCGCGTGGATGATGGCCAAAGAGGGCGTGCGGGTCGTCATGCTGGACAAGCGCGACCTGGCGCAGGGCTCGACGCTGGCGAGCACGGCGCTCTTGCAATACGACCTGGACGTGCCGCTGCACCGGCTGGCGCCGCGGCTCGGGTGGGAGCGGGCGTCGCGGGCGTTCCAGGTGGGGGTGGAGGCGATCTCGCTGCTGGAGGCAACCGGCGAGGAAGTCGGCTCGCGCGTGGAGCGCACGCCGTCGGTGTACTACACACAGGACGAGCGCACGCTCGGCGAGCTGGAGGCCGAGCTGGAACACCGGCGGCGTGCCGGGCTCGACGTGCGCTGGATGAGCCGCGATGAGCTGGAACGACAATGGGGCATCGACGCGCAGGGGGCGATCCTCTCGAGCGCCGGCGCGCAGGCCGACCCGTACGACCTGACGCACAAGCTCCTCGCCGCGGCGGTCGCGAACGGAGCGGAGGTGTACGACCGCACGACCGTGACGGCGATCGACGCGAGCAAGCACGGCGTGCTGCTGAGCACCGACCGTGGCCCCACGGTGCGAGCCGACGTGGTCGTCCACGCGACGGGGTATGAGGCAGCAAAGATGCTGCCGAAGGGGCTCGTCAACCTGGTCTCGACCTATGCGCTGGTGAGCGAGCCGATCGCCTCGCCGTTGCCGGCGGAGCAGCGGTGCATCATGTGGGAGTACGCCGAGCCGTATCTGTACGCGCGGTGGACCGGCGACCGGCTGCTGGTCGGCGGCGAGGACATCCCCTTCAAGAACGAGCAGGCGCGCGACAAGCTCATCGCGTCCAAGGCGGAGACCCTGGTTCAAAAACTGGGCCGGCTCATGCCGCGGTGCGTCTTCGAGCCGGCGTTTGCGTGGGCGGGGACGTTCGGCACGACGGAGGACGGGCTGGGGTATATCGGCCCCCCGCCGGACAGGCCGCGGGAGTGGTTCGCGCTGGGGTTCGGCGGCAACGGGATCACCTTCAGCATGCTCGCCGCACGGATGCTCACCGACCGGCTCGCCGGGCGACGCAACGACGACGCCGAGCTGTTCCGCTTTGATCGCTGAGCCGGTCGGTGGAGATGAGCGCGGTTTCATCCCGTCGTCATCGCGTGTTCACCGCGCCGCGGCATGGTTGTGCGTTGGCATCGCGGCGGGGGGATGAGGACGTCTCCAATGACGCCGCACAACAACCCCGTTCCGGAAGGGATCCTGTTTCAGGACTACGAGGCCTTTCATCGGCGTGATTGGAAGGTTCAATGGTGGGCGCGGATCGTGTTTGCCCTGGTCCTGCTGGCGGCGGTCGCGGGCGTCTTCGGGGGCGGGCCGCTGGCGCGGGTGTCGGCGAGCAGCGGCGAGCTGCGGCTGGACTACGACCGGTTTATCCGCGAGAAGAGCCGCCTGGTGCTGCATCTTTCCCCGGGCGGATCGGCCGCGCACGTGCGCATCGACGGGCTGATGGATCCCGACGACGAGCTGCGCACGCGCCCTCAGCCGCGTGAGGAGCACGCGGACGGCTCGTCCCGACGGCTGACCTTCGACGCCGAGCCGGGCACGCCGCTGGTGATCTTGATCGAGTGGAAACCGTCGCACCCGGGCCTGCGCGAAGGAGCCGTCGAGACGGACGGCGGGCGGCTTGAAATCTGGTCGCTCATCTACCCGTGATCGGAGGTCGACATGGACATGGTGCTCCGCGCGTGCGGGATCTACGGCGTGGTGTGGCTGATCTTCCGGCTCGCCGGGCGGCGGACGATGGCGCAGCTCACCACGTTCGACTTCGTTCTCCTGCTGGTCTGCGGCGAGGCGACGCAGCAGGCGCTGCTCGGCGACGACTTCACCTTCACCAACGCGGCGATCGTCGTGCTGACGCTGGTCGTGCTCGACGACCTCTGCACCTCGCTGCGGGCCCGCTCGCAGCGCCTCGAACGCGTGATGGAGGGCTCGCCGGTGCTGCTCGTCGAGGAGGGCCGGCTGCTCCGCGACCGCATGCGCCAGGAACGGGTCGACGTCGAGGACATCCTGCACGCCGCACGGCAGACGCACGGGCTGAGCCGCCTCGAACAGGTCCGCCACGCGGTGCTGGAGCCGAGCGGCGGGATCTCGATCATCCCGGCGGAAGACAAGGGGGAGTGATGACAGCCAGGCCCGCCACGAACGCGGCGCACGCCGTCGACGCGACGCCTTTTGTGCCGAAGGACCCGCGCGCCACGCTCGCGCAGTTGCAACGGGCCGCCGAGGGCTGCCGCGGGTGTGACTTGTATAAGCGTGCGACGCACGTCGTCTTCGGCGAGCTGGCGTCGCACGACGGGAAGAAGGCCGAGCGCTCGCGGATCAGCGTGCCGCTGATGCTGCTGGGCGAGCAGCCCGGCAACGACGAGGACCTGGAAGGGCGGCCGTTCGTCGGCCCGGCGGGAAAACTGCTGGACAAGGCGCTCGAAGAAGCGGGCGTCGAACGCTCGCGCGTGTACGTCACCAACGCGGTGAAGCACTTCAACTGGAAGCCGGCGCCGCGCGGCAAGCGGCGGCTGCACTCCAAGCCGAACGCGGCGGAGGTGCGCGCGTGCCGCCCATGGCTCGAACGCGAGATCGCGATGGTGAATCCCGGCGTGATCGTGTGCCTGGGCGCGACCGCCGGGCAGACGCTCTTCGGCTCCAAGTTCCGCGTCGGCGCGATGCGCGGCCGGCACATCCCGACGCCGGACGACCTCGCACCGCTGGTCGGCGCGGCACGCCTCTTCGCCACGATCCACCCGTCGGCCGTCCTCCGCATGCCCGACCACGACGAGCGCCAGCGCGAGTACGAGCTGCTGGTCCGGGACTTGCGCACGGCGCTGAAACTTGCAAAGAGTTGATGAGCCGCTTGAATTCCCTTGACAGCCGGCCGATGAGAGGTATCCTTGTCCCCGGTAGATTCAGCATGAACCGCAGCCGTTTCCAACTTCTTACCTCGGCCAACGCCCTCGCCAGCCTTGCTCTCAAGGCTGCCGCGGGCGTTCTTGCCGTTGCGGTTGCGGTTCTTGTCGTCGTTATGAGCGTTATTATCGCCCCCGGCGTAGGGTGCGGAACCACGGCATAGATGAGCTGAGCAAGCTCGGAACTGTCGGCGGCCCGCACCCTGGTGCGGGCCGTTGTCGTTTCCGGGCTTGTGAGCTTTGAGGAGACACGGCTCGATGCGGAGTGATCAACTGAAAGCAGGACCCAGCCGCGCGCCGGCTCGAGCGATGCTGCGCGCCACGGGGCTGAACGACGACGACCTGCGCAAGCCGCTGGTCGCGGTGGTGAGCACGTGGAGCGAGGTGACGCCGTGCAACGTGCACCTGCGGGCCCTCGCCGAGCACGTGAAGGCCGGCGTGCGTGCGGCCGGGGGCACGCCGATCGAGTTCAACACCATCGTTGTTTCCGACGGCATCACGATGGGCACGCCGGGGATGCGCGCGTCGCTGGCCAGCCGCGAGACGATCGTCGACTCCATCGAGCTCGTCGTCGACGGGCACTGCATGGACGCGATGATCGTGCTCTGCGGCTGCGACAAGACGGTCGCCGCGGCGGCGCAGGCGGTGGCGCGGCTCGACCTGCCGGCGCTGGCGTTCTACGGCGGCTCGATCGCGCCCGGCAGACTCGACGGACGCGACCTGACGATCCAGGACGTCTTCGAGGCCGTCGGCGCGCACGCCCGCAAGCAGGCGGGACACGGCGGCGAGATGGACGACGCGAAGCTGCGGGCCATCGAGTGCGCCGCCTGCCCCGGCGCGGGGGCCTGCGGCGGGCAGTTCACCGCCAACACGATGAGCGTCGCGACCGCCGTCATGGGCATCGCGCCGGTCACCAACGGCGTGCTCGCGACCGACGAGGCGAAGAACGCCGCGGCATACGAGACCGGCGCGCACGTCATGCGGCTGCTCGCCGACGGCGTCACGTCGCGCGGGCTGGTGACGCGTGAATCGCTGGAGAACGCGATCGCCGCGGTCATCGTGACCGGCGGCTCGACCAACGCCGTGCTGCACCTGCTCGCGGTTGCACGCGAGGCGGGCGTCGAGCTGTCACTGGAGGACTTCGACGCGATCAGCCGGCGACTGCCGGTCTTGGCCGACATGAAACCAGGCGGCAAGTACGCCGCCGCGGACATGGAGCAGGCCGGGGGCATCCCGCTCGTGATGAAACGACTCGCCGAGCTCGATGCGCTGCACGATTGCCCGACGGTCGACGGCCGGACGACGCGGCAGATCGCCGAGTGCGCACAGGAACGGCCCGGCCAGCGCGTCGTGCGCACGCTCGACCAGCCCGTGCGCGCCACCGGGCACCTGGCGGTCCTCCGCGGCTCGCTCGCGCCGGAGGGGTGCGTCATGAAACTCCCCCACGACGCGCCGGCGTGCTTCGAGGGCCCCGCGCGGGTCTTCGAGTGCGAAGAGGACGCGTTCGCCGCGGTGCAGCGGGGCGAGATCAACGCGGGCGACGTCGTTGTCATCCGCAACGAGGGGCCGGTGGGCGGCCCCGGCATGCGCGAGATGCTCGCCGTCACATCGGCGCTCGTCGGCGCTGGACTCGGGCACGATGTGGCGCTCGTGACCGACGGCCGCTTCAGCGGCGCGACGCACGGCCTGATGGTCGGGCACGTCTGCCCCGAGGCCGCGGCAAGAGGGGGGGGCGGCCCGATCTCGCGCGTGCGAGACGGCGACATGGTCCGCCTCGACGTCGCGCAGCGCCGTCTCGACGTCGAGATGCGGGGCGGGCCGCGTGCGACGCCGCCCTTCACGCCCCGCGCCACACGCGGCGTGCTCGCCAAATACGCCGCCACCGTCACCAGCGCCGCCGAGGGCGCGACGACCTGCCCGCTGCCCGTTCTTCGTCATTCCGGTTCGCACAACACCCAAGACTTTGCAAGGAGCACTCGATGACACGCGTTTATCACGAAGCCGATGTTGACCCCCGCGCACTCGACGGCAAGCGCGTCGTGGTCGTGGGCTATGGAAGCCAGGGCCGGGGGCAGTCGCTCAACCTGCGCGACAGCGGCGTCGACGTCGTGGTCGCGGCGCGCGAGGGCGGGCCGAGCTGGAAGCAGGCCGTCGACGAGGGCTGGTCGCCGATGCCGATCGCCGAGGCGGCGCGCCAGGCCGACGTGGTGTGCATGCTCGTGCCCGACATGGCGCAAGCCGGCGTGTGGAAGCAGCTCGTCGAGCCGAACCTGAAGAAGGGCGCGTGCGTGCTCTTCAGCCACGGCCTCGCGGTGCAGTACGGGCTCATCACGCCGCGTGAGGACCTGGACGTGGTGATGGTCGCGCCCAAGGGGCCGGGGCGGCTGGTGCGCGACGTCTACGAACAGGGCGCGGGCGTGCCGTGCCTGGTCGCGGTGCACCGCGACGCGACGGGCTCGGCCAAGCGACTCGCGCTCGCGTATGCGCACGGCGTCGGCGGCACGCGGGCCGGCGTAATCGAGACGAGCTTCGCCGAGGAGACCGAGACGGACCTCTTCGGCGAACAAGCGGTGCTCTGCGGCGGGGTGACCGAGCTGATCGCCGCGGGCTTCGACACGCTCGTCGAGGCCGGGTACGCCCCCGAGATCGCGTACTTCGAGTGCCTGCACGAGCTGAAGCTCATCGTCGACCTGATCTACGAGGGGGGCTTTGCGCGCATGCACGAGTTTGTGAGCGACACGGCGCAGTACGGCGACCACACGCGCGGGCCGCGCGTCATCAACGACGAGACACGGCAGCGGATGCGCGAGGTGCTCGCCGAGGTGAGGAGCGGGCAGTTTGCGAAGGAATGGATCGCCGAGCACGCCGCGGGGGGCGCGAACTACCGGCGGCTGCAACGCGAGGACGCCGAGCGCCCGGTGGAGCGGGTCGGCAAGGCGCTGCGCGAACGGTTCGCGTGGTTGAACACGAAAAAGGCACGACCGTTGGCCGCCGCGGCCGCAGGGAGGGGATGATGAATACGGCAAGTACGGACGCATCACATGCTTCGCACGCGTGCACGCCGCACGGCGCGCCCAAGACGGGCGCGCAGCTCTTCGTGCGCTGCCTCGAGGCCGAGGGCGTGCGCGAGATGTGGGGGTACCCCGGCGGGGCGATCATGCCGGTGTACGACGCGCTCTTGGAGACGCCCATCCGGCACTATCTCACGCGGCACGAGCAGGCCGCGGCGTTCGCGGCCCAGGGCTTTGCGCGAACGACGGGCAGGCCCGGGGTGTGTCTGGCGACCTCCGGCCCGGGCGCGACGAACCTGGTGACCGGGCTGGCGGACGCGTTGATGGATTCGGTGCCGCTGGTCGCGGTGACTGGTCAGGTGCCGAGTCACCTGATCGGCACGGACGCGTTTCAGGAGGCCGACGTGCTCGGGTTGACCATGCCGGCGGTGAAGCACTCGTGGCAGCCGCGCAGCGCCGACGAGCTGCCGCGCGTCGTGCGCGAGGCGTTCCGCGTTGCCGCCGAGGGCCGACCGGGGCCGGTGCTCATCGACCTGCCCAAGGACGTGCAGCAGCAGACGACGACCGCCGAGCCGCTCGCGCCGGATGATGCGCAGGCATATTCACCGCGCACGCACGTCGATCGCTTTACGAACGAGCAGCTCGACGCGGCACGCGCGCTCATGCGGTCCTCGTCGCGCCCGGTCATCTACGCCGGCGGCGGCGTGCGCATGGCCGGGGCGTGGGAAGAGCTGCGGGCGTTCGCCGAGGCGACCGGCGCGCCGATCGTCCACACGCTGCACGGGCTCGGCGGCGTGCCGTTCGACCACCCGCTCTTTCTCGGCATGCTCGGGATGCACGGGCTCAAGGCGGCCAACCTCGCCGTGCAAGGGTGCGACCTGCTCATCGCGGTCGGGGCGCGTTTCGACGACCGCGTGACCGGCAAGCTCGACACCTTCGCCCCGCACGCCGCGGTGATCCACGTCGACGTCGACGGGGCCGAACTCGGCAAGCTCCGCCGGCCGGCGGTCTCGCTGCGCGGCGACCTCCGGCGCGTCTTGCCAACGCTCGCCACGACGATCAACTGCGCCGACTGGCAACGGCACGTGCGGTCGCTCAAGGCCGAGCACGCCTGGCCGTACGACGCGCCGTTCGAGTCGATCTACGCACCCCGGCTGCTGCGCGACCTCTCGCTCGCGTGCGACGAGAACACCTACGTCTGCTGCGACGTGGGCCAGCACCAGATGCTCGTCGCCCAGCACTTCGGCTTCCGCAACCCGCGACAGCACCTGACCAGCGGCGGCCTGGGCACGATGGGCTTCGGCCTCCCCGCGGCGATCGGCGCCAAGATCGCCCGCCCCGACGCCAACGTCTTCTGCGTCACCGGCGACGGCTCCATCATGATGAACGTGCAGGAGCTGGCGACGCTCAGGCGCTACGGCGTCGGCGTCAAGATCCTGCTGCTCGACAACGCCGCCCTCGGCATGGTCCGCCAGTGGCAGGAACTGTTCTTTAGCGGGCGCGAGAGCGAGATCGACCTGTCGGACAACCCGGACTTCGCGCACGTCGCGCGGGCCTTCGGCATCGACGCCGTCTCGGCGCAGCGCGCCGACGAAGTAAGCGGCTTGATCGACACGCTGATCTCGCACCCAGGCCCGCTGCTGGCGCACGTCAAGATCGACCGGCACGCCAACGTCTGGCCGCTCGTGCCGCCCGGCGGCAGCAACGGGCAGATGCTCGACGATCCGAAACCGCCGCGTCCCCAAGCCGTCGCCGTGCCGGCCTGAGCCCATCCACCGTCGACCACTTCCGATCGCACCCTTTCAGACGAGCCCCCGCATGCCCGCCGCTTCGCACCGTCTCATCATCACGCTCAGCAACACCGACACCGCGCTGCAGCGGCTCGTCGGCGTTGTCCGCCGCCGGGGTTTCCGCATTGTCTCGCTCGACGCCGCCGAAGAATCGGCCGGCGTGCTGCGGGTGCGCACGCTCGTCGAGGGCGTGCGCTCGGCCCAGACGCTCGCCGAGCACGTCGCCAACATCGTCGACGTGCGTTCCGTGAAGGTCGAGCCGCAGCCCAACGCCGCGCCGCCCTCGGTCTCCGGCCTGCTCGATACCGTCGACCCGCCGCGGCTGCGCTAAGCCGTCAGTTCTTAGCTGTTCACCCCGATCACCGGAGTCCTTGTCATGGGATACGCACCGACGAAGTTCATCTGGTTCAACAGCGAGTTTGTGCCGTGGCGCGAGGCGACCGTGCACGTGCTCGCGCACGGGCTGCAATACGGCTCGTGCGTCTTCGAGGGCGTCCGCGCCTACGAGACGCCCAGCGGCGCCGCGGTCTTCCGCAACCACGACCACGCGCGGCGGCTGCTCCACTCGGCCAAGATGCTCGGCATGGAGCTGCCGGTGGGCCTCGCCGAGATCGAATCGGCCTGCCGCGACGTGGTGTCGCGCAACGGGCTGAGGTCCGCGTATATCCGCCCGTGCGCGTACCGGCGCGAGGGGACGCTCGGCCTGACGCCGATCGCCGCCAACGAATCCCCCGTCGACGTCGCGGTCGCCGCGATCGAGTGGGGCAAATACCTCGGCGAGGCCGCGATGAACAATGGCATCGACGTCTGCGTGACGAGCTGGCGTCGCCCGCCGTCGGCGTCGCTGCCCATGACCGCCAAAGCGGGCGGCTATTACCTCAACGCGCAGCTCATCGGCGAAGAGGCCAAGCGCCACGGCTACGACGAGGGGATCGCGCTCGACACGCACGGCAACCTCGCCGAGGGCTCGAGCGAGAACCTCTTCGTCGTCCGCCGCGGCGTGCTCTGCACCACGCCGGTGTCGTCGTCCATCCTCGACGGCATCACGCGCGACACCGTGCTCACGCTCGCGCGCGAGCTGGGGATCGACGTGCGCGAGCAGGCCATGCCGCGCGACGTGCTCTACACCTCCGACGAGATCTTCCTCACCGGCACCGCCGCCGAAGTGACGCCCGTGCGCTCCGTCGACCGCCGCCCCGTCGGCGACGGCCTTCCCGGCCCGATCACGAAAACGCTGCAGCACGCGTTCTTCGGCTTATTCAACGGCCAGACGCCCGACCGCTGGGGCTGGCTCGACCTTGTCGTCCCCGTTGAGAACGTCCCGTCCCACACCGCGTCGACCGGCCGAGTTACGCCGGTCGTCGCGACCCAGCCGTGAGAACCCGCGATGTCCCTTGCCCCGCCGACCGACGATCCGCCTCACCTTTGCTCGTGCGAACAGGTCGTGCGCGACGCGGCCGCCGCCCGCCGACGGCTCGCCGAGCTCGACGCGATCACGCCGCTGGAAACGATCGTGCTGCCGAGCGGGCGTTCGCTTCGTGTAAAGCGGGAGGATGTCTCGAAGGTCCACTCCTTCAAGTGGCGCGGCGCGGGCAACGCCATCGCGGCGATGGCCGAGCAGGGCAAGGCTCTCCCCGTCGTCACCGCGTCGGCGGGCAACCACGCGCAGGGCGTGGCGCTGGCGGCCGCTCGCTTCGGCGTCAGCGCGACGATCTACATGCCGGTGAGCGCTCCGAAGATCAAGCAGCGGCAGATCCATCGCCTCGGCGGCGAGCGGGTCCGCATCGTCCTCGAGGGTGACACCTACGACGACGCCGCGGCGGCCGCGCGCCGGCACGCCGACAAGACCGGCGACGAATACGTCCACGCCTTCAACAACCCCGCCGTCATCGCCGGCCAGGCGACGATCGGCTGCGAGCTCGTCGAACAGCTCCGCGCACCGACCCCGCTCCGCGGCAACACCTCGCCGGTAGGCCGCGTGTACCTCCCCATCGGGGGCGGCGGGCTCGCCGCGGGCGTCGGCAGCGTCCTCCGCGCGCACTGGCCCAATGTCGAGCTCGTCGGCGTCGAAGCGCACGGCCAGCGCTCCATGCACGCGGCCCTTGCCGCCCGCGCGCCCGTCGACATCGGCCGCGTCGATCCCTTCTGCGACGGGACCGCGGTGCGCCGCGTCGGCGATCTCACGCACCGCCTCTGCGCCCGCCTGCTCGACCGCGTGATCGCCGTCAGCAACGACGAGGTCTGCGCCGCCGTCGAGTTCATGTGGGAAGCCCGGCGATGCATCCCCGAGCCCTCGGGCGCGCTCGGCCTGGCGGCGGCGCTCCGCGAAGACCTCACCGCCCCCCCGCCGCTCGCCGACGACCATCGCCCGGCGCTCACGATCCTCACCGGCGCGAACATCGAGCTGGCGACGATCTCCGCGATCGCCAAACCGGCGGCCTCGTGATGCGATCACGCCGGGCATGACGCGCACGTTGCGATCGCGTTGACCACCGCCTCGCCCACCTCGGCGGTCGTCGCCGAGCCGCCGCAGTCGACGGTGAGGACGCCCGCGTCGATCGCGCGGTCGGCCGCGTCTTTGACCGCGTCGGCCTCGCGGCTCAGCCCGAGCCCGTCGCGCAGCAGCATCTCCGCCGCGGCGATCGCGCCGTACGGGTTCGCGACGCCGCGCCCCGCGATGTCGGGCGCCGAGCCGTGCACAGGCTCGAAGAGCCCCGGCCGCCGCGCGCCGAGCGACGCCGAGCCGAGCATCCCCAGCGAGCCGGTCAGCACCGACGCCTCGTCGGAGATGATGTCGCCGAACATGTTCTCCGTCAGGAGAACGTCGAAGCTCCCCGGCGAGGTGATGATCTTCATCGCCGCCGAGTCGATGAGCTGGTGCGTCAGCTCGACGTCCGCATACTCCTCGTCGCGGACGCGCTGCGTGACCGAGCGCCACAGCCGCGAGGTTTCCAGGACGTTGGCCTTGTCGAGCGAGGCGACGCGCCGCGTGCGTCCGCGTGCGATCTCGAACGCCGCACGCGCGACCCGCTCGATCTCCGCCACGCTGTAACGGCACTCGTCGGTCGCGCCCCGCTCGTCGCGCGTGCGTCTGCCGAAGTAGATCCCGCCGGTCAGCTCGCGCACGATCACCATATCCACCCCCGCGGCGATCTCCGGCTTCAACGGCCCACGCCCCGCCAGCGCCGGGTGCACACGCACCGGCCGAAGGTTCGTGAACACGCCGAGGCTCTTGCGCAGCCGCAGCAGGCCCTGCTCGGGCCGGTTGGCCGGCTCGACGCCGTCCCACTTCGGCCCGCCGATCGCGCCCAGGAAGACCGCGTCGGCGCGCCGGCACACCGCCTCGGTCTCTTCGGTCAACGGCACGCCGTGCGCGTCGATCGACTCGCCGCCGATCGGCCGCCGCACAAACTCGAAGCCGTGCCCGAACCGCTCGCCAACCTCCGTGAGCACACGCTCGGCCTCGACTGTCACCTCCGGCCCGATGCCGTCGCCGGCCAATACCGCGATCATCGCACGCATGCGCCGTCTCCTTCGAGTTGCTGATCGAACGCGCGGATCGCGTCCATGTGGTTGAGCAGAAAACCCATCTGATCGACGCCGTCGAGCAGGCACCGCCGCGTGAACGGGTCGATCTCGAACGCAAGCGGCGCAAACGCCCCCGGCTCGCCCGCCGGGCGGATCGTCCGCGCCTCAAGGTCCACCTCGATCTCCTGAAACGGCGTGCGCATCAGCTCGGCGACGTGCTCGGGCGGTGCGACCGCCGCGAGGATGCCGTTCCGCCCCGCGTTGAGCCGGAAGATGTCGGCGATCTCGCTGGCGATCACCACGCGCACGCCCATGTCGGCCAGCGCCCACGCCGCGTGCTCGCGCGACGAGCCGCACCCGAAGTTGCGCCCCGTCACCAGAATTTCCGCGCCGCCCCCCCCCGTCGCCCGCGGATCGTTGAGCGGGCAGTCCGGCTTCTGACGCCAATCGGCGAACGCGTGCCGCCCCAGCCCGTCGCTGACGGTCGTGGTCAGAAAACGGGCCGGGATGATCCGGTCGGTGTCGATATGCTCGTCGGGGAGCACAACCACGCGGCTCCGCACACGCTTCAACGGCTTCAACATATCACGCCCTCCGTGAGAAACTCGCGCGGATCGGCGACGCACCCGGCGACGGCGCACGCCGCCGCGGTCAGCGGGCTCGCGAGCAGCGTGCGGCTGCCCGCCCCCTGCCGCCCTTCGAAGTTCCTGTTCGACGTGCTCACGACATACCGCCCCGCCTCCGCCCTGTCGCCGTTCATCGCGATGCACATCGAGCACCCCGGCTCGCGCCACTCGCACCCCGCCGCGACAAACACCGCGGCGAGCCCTTCTTCTTCGGCCTGCCGCTTCACCGCCTGCGAGCCCGGCACGACGAGCACGCGCACGCCGTCGGCGACGCGCCGCCCGTCGAGCACCCACGCCGCCGCGCGCAGGTCCTCGATGCGGCTGTTCGTGCAACTCCCGATAAACACCTCGTTGATCGGCAATCCCGCCATCGCGCGCCCCGGCTCAAGGCCCATGTACCGCAGCGCCCGCTCGCGCGTCAGGTCGCCATCCGGCTCGGGAACACGGCCCCCGATCGGCACGGCCATGCCGGGGCTCGTCCCCCACGTCACCATCGGCTCCAGGTTCGACACGTCGATCTCGACACGCTCGTCGAACGCCGCGCCGTCATCGCTCGGCAGCGTCCGCCACGTCTCGACCGCCCGCTCCCACGCCGCGCCGCTCGGCGACATCGGCCTCCCGCGCACATACTCGAAGGTCGTCTCGTCGGGCGCGACCATCCCCGCGCGCGCCCCGGCCTCGATCGACATGTTGCACAGCGTCATCCGCCCCTCGACGGAGAGACCGCGCACCGCCGAGCCGGCGTACTCGATCGTGCACCCCGTCCCCCCGGCCGCGCCGATCGCCGCCATCACCGAGAGCGCCATGTCCTTGGCGCTCACGCCGGCGCCGAGCGTGCCGTCCATCACGACGGCCATCGCCTTGCTCTTCCGCTGCAAGAGGCACTGCGTCGCGAGCACCTGCGCGACCTCCGACGTCCCGATGCCGAAGGCCAGGCACCCGAGCGCCCCGTGCGTGCTGGTGTGGCTGTCGCCGCAGACCACCGTCATGCCGGGTCGCGTCGCGCCCAGCTCCGGCCCGATCACGTGCACGATCCCGCGCTCGCGGCTGTCGAGGTCGTACAGGCGCACGCCGTGCGCACGGCAGTTGTCGACGAGCTGCTCGATCTGCCTCGCCGCGCTCGCCTCGATGATCGGCAGCCCGCCCCTCCCGCCGTTCTCACGCGGCAGGGTCGGCGTCGAGTGGTCGAGCGTCGCCAGCGTCTTGTCCGGCCGGCGCACGCGCAGGCCGCGTTCCTTCAGCGTCGCAAAGGCCTGTGGCGAGGTCACCTCGTGCACCATGTGCAAATCCACCGCCAGCACCGCCGGCGCGTCGGCCGACTCGGGCACGACCACGTGCCGCTCCCAGATCTTCTCGTACATCGTCCTCGGTTGTGCGCTCATGCGCCCTCCTTGCCCGCCGCCGCCAACACGGCCTGGGGTGTTTCGCCCCCGCCCGCCTTGTGCGCCTCGATGCGCACGGTCTGGTTGATGATCTCGAGGGCGGCAAGCGCGGTCGCCTCGATGATGTCCGTGCTCACGCCGCGGCCGCGCACGATCCGCCCCCCCACTTCCGCGTCGAGCACCGCCTCGCCCTGCGCGTCTTGCTGCTCGGAGATGCTCTGCACGCGGTAATCGGTGAGCCGGATCGGCACGCCGGTCGCTCGGCTGATCGCCGCGAGCACCGCGTCCACCGGCCCGTCGCCCGCGCCCGCCTCGACGACGTGCCCGCGCTCGGCGTGGCGCAGCTCGACCGTCGCCGTGCGCACGGCCCCGGCCCTGCCGGTCGTCGAGAGCCCTTCGAGCCGCCACGGCCCCTCGACGTGCGCCTCCACGCCCAGCACGAGCGCTTCCAGATCGAGGTCGAAGACCTCTTTCTTCGCATCGGCCAGCGCCTTGAAGCGTGCGCACACGTCGTCGAGCTGCTCCTCGCTGATGCCGTAGCCGAGCGCGTGCACGCGGTCGCGGATGGCGTGCTTGCCGGAGTGCTTGCCGAGCACGAGCCGCTGGTGCGTGTAGCCGACGTCCTCGGCGCGGATGATCTCGTAGGTCGCGCGGTGCTTGAGCACGCCGTGCTGGTGGATGCCCGCTTCGTGCGCAAAGGCGTTGCGCCCGACGACGGCCTTGTTCCGCGGCACGCTCGAGGCCGTCACCGCGGCGAGCGTGCGGCTCACGGGGTAAAGGTGCGTCGTGTCGATGCCCGTCGTCACGCCGTAGATATCCTGGCGGGTCCGCAGGGCCATCACGATCTCTTCGAGCGCCGCGTTGCCCGCCCGCTCGCCGATGCCGTTGATGGTGCATTCCACCTGCCGCGCCCCGGCCCCGACCGCCGCCAGCGAGTTGGCGACCGCCATGCCCAGGTCGTCGTGGCAGTGGGCGCTCAGGACAACTTTGTCGACGCCGCGGACGTGCGCGCGCAGGTACTCGAAGACCGCGGCGTATTCGCCGGGCGTCGTGTACCCCACCGTGTCGGGGATGTTCACGGTCGTCGCGCCCGCGCCGATCACCGCCTCGGTCACCTCGGCGAGGAACTCCGGCTCGGTGCGCGAGGCGTCTTCGGGCGAGAACTCGATGTTGTCGCACAACTCGCGGGCCTGCCGCACACCCTCGATCGCGCGGCGCAATACCTCCGGCCGGTCCATCCCCAGCTTGTGCTCGCGGTGGATGGCGCTGGTCGCAAGGAACACGTGGATCCGCGGCTTCGCCGACTCGCGCACCGCCTCCCACGCCCGCTCGATGTCGCCCCGCTGGCAGCGGGCCAGCGCGCAGATGATCGGCCCCTCGATCCGCCGCGCGATCGCGCGGACGGCCTCGAAGTCGCCGTCGGAGGCGATCGGGAACCCCGCCTCGATGACGTCGACGCCGAGACGGCGGAGCGATTCGGCGACCCGCAGCTTCTCGGCGAGGTTCATGCTGCACCCCGGCGATTGCTCGCCGTCGCGCAGCGTCGTGTCGAAGATCATGACCCGTGCCGGCGGATGAGCCGCCGACGGCTGTGACCGTTCCATATCGACCTCTTTTCTTGCTCTGCTGTTCGTGTGTGTATGGGAGTCACTGCCAGCGCGAGCTGCGCGACTGCCAGTCGGGCGGCAGGCGCGTCAGCTCCGCCGAGAGCGGGCCGGCGCGGCGTTTGGCCCGCGGCGTCGGCGTCCACGATGCTTCACCATCGGCGCTCGACGTGTCTGCCGCGTGCGCCCGATTCTGATTCCACGCTTCGAGCGCCACCGCCCCCGCGACACTCCACCGCTTCCGCGGCGAGAAGACGCCGGCCGTCTGCGCCGAGGTGATCACGAGCGGCCCGTGCGCACTCCGCATCACAAACCGTTCCGGATAGACCATGACCCCGGCCGCATCGCGGCTTGGCCATACCACCAGTTGCCATGTTCGCATCGCTGTTCTCCGAAAACTCGTCGTTGACTTCTGTCTTCCTGTTCAATACCAAACGCTGGTTCAAAAACGAAAACGGCCCGCACAGGGGTGCGGGCCGCGGGAAGTGTCGGAGCTGTCAGGCTCGTCTACGCCGTAGGATCGCACCCCTGGTCGCAGGGAAGAAGAAGGAGACCAAGAAGGAGTGAAAGGTGCGCAAGCACAGCCGAGGACCTATCGGCCGGAATCGTCGCGGACATGAACTGGAAACTCGTGCGGCTCATGCGATCCTCAGAGGCCTTAAAGATACCCGAAAACCCGCCGATGTCCACACCCCGCGGCGGTTTTCATCGAGCCCTGACCTAAACGCCGCCCCCCCCGCCGCCCCACCGCTCAGGCGTTCTTCCAGGCGACCTTATAAAGCTGTTTCCGCTCGTCGAAAGGCGTGCCGTCCCACTGAAGCGAGTACGACCGCGCCTCCGGGCGAAAGTAGGTGAAAAAGTCCATCAGGCGGCAGCCGTCGGCCCCGGCCTCGACGTGGTGGATGTTGTCGCGGTCGCGGCTGAGCGTCGACAGGGCGCCGGGACGCAGCACCACGTCGCTGTTCTGATGGATGAGGAACTCCTCGCCCTGTTCGCCCGGCACCTCGCCCGCGGCGACGTCGAGCGCCCGGCCGTCGGGCGCGACGATGTCGAAGTTGCGGATCCGCGACTCGCCCTCCAGCGACATCAGCACGCCGTTGTAATGCCGATGGTCGTGCAGCGGGATCACCGAGCCGCGGCTCATACGGATCTGGAACAGCATCACCGGCGGGAAGTACGCCAGCCGGTCCATGCCCCAGCCGGCCGCCGGGGTCTGCGTCTTCATCGACTCGTCCGGGCGCACGCGGGCCAGCAGCCCCGACACGACGCCCAGGTACGCCCGCTCGTCCGGCGAGGCCGAGGCGATCAGCTCGCTGGCCCGCGGCCGAAGCTCGCGCATCAGCTCGTCGACGCTCATCGCTTCTTCGGCGCTCACCACGGTCATCTCGTCGAGCTCGCGCGGCTTTGACGCGGCCGCCGCGTGCTTGCGGCGTGTGCCGCACCCGGCGAGCGAGCCGAGCACGCCCGAGCCGCCGAGGGCCGCGAGCATCCCCAGGCTGACGCCGAACCGCAGGATTGACCGCCGCTCAATGACCACGCCCGGCGCGATCTCCTCGCCGACCTCGTGGTCCGCCGCCGCGGCGTGGGCGAGCTCTTCCACGCTCATGAACTGCATGACGGACGCCTCCTCAAGCCTTCTTCCCTATCAAACGACAACGCCGGCCTCGTCAAAGACGATACCGGCTTGTCGCGATGGGGCTGCACGTACCGGCCGCGCGGGGCGGTTTTCAGCACCCGGCGAGCCAGGCGGTGAGGAAGTCGAAGATGTCCTGCACCGTCACGCCGTTGACCCCGTTGAAATCGGCCGAGGGGCTGCCCGCGAGCCAGGCGGTGAGGAAGTCGAAGATGTCCTGCACCGTGACGCCGTTGACCCCGTTGAAGTCGGCCTTGCAGACGTTGATGTCGAACTCGAGCAGCAGGGCGTTGTCGCGCTGGTTGGTGAAGTTGAACGGCGGGTCCTGCATGTTGGTCACGATCAGCGCGTACCGCCCGTCGGCCGAGAGGTCGAACGAGCGCGGCGTCGTCCAGAAGAAGATGACCTTCTGCCCGTTCACGTCCGTGCCCGCCGGCGTGTCGCCGCCGCTGAGGATGCGGTCGGTGTTGAGGAACATCGCCTCGAACGCCGCGTTGATCGACGCGCTCGGCCCGTGCCACACCCCGTGCCACAAGACCGCGTCGTTATCCGCGATGCGCAGCGGCTGGGTCGACCCGCTGATCTGCGCCAGGTGCAGCCCCGCGGTCCCCGAGACCGGGTCGCCCGAGGCGACGACCTTCTGCGCGCCCCGCATGATGACGGCCTCTTCGTACTCGAACGTCGCGCCGGTAATCGCGACCTGGTAGGCCAGCGACGAGCCCGAGGGCGTGCCGCTGCGCTGCCAGTCGCTGAAGGACGACGACGCCCCCTCGCCGTCGGCCGCGACCGAGCCGGTGTCGGCGGGCGCCGAGGCCACGTTGGTGACCGAGAGCGCCGCCAGCGGCGAAGACCGGATCACCCGCGCCGCCGTGTTGGTCCAATACGCCGTGCCGCCCGCGGCGTTGAGCGAAAGCCCGGCGGGCGCGTCGACGGCGAGCACGGTCTCTTCACCCGTGCCGTCGAGGTCGGCCCGCCGGATGGCGTTCTGCGCGGGGACCGTCCAGTAAATCTTCCCGGCCGCCAGATCCAGCGCGATGGTCCGCGCCCCCGCGCCGACCGCCAGCGTCTGCCGGTTCGAGCCGGCGCCGGTGCTCGCGTTCACGTCCGCCCGCTCGATGCGGTCGAGGAAGCGGTTGTACCAGTACACCTTGTTCGTCCCGGGATCGATCGCCACGCTCGTGGGCGCGAAGTTGGCCGACGCCGCGGGGATGCCGTCGTAGAAATAGATCTTGAAAACCCGCTGCGGGTTGGCCCCGTCGAGGTCGGACCGCGTGATCTCGCCGTAGCGTCGACGGCTCCAGTAGATCTTGTTGTTCACCGGGTCGACGGCGAGCCCGGTCCCCTCGTCGGCCGTCAGCGTGCCGAAGCCGACGGTCGTGTTGATGTCCTGCACGCCCGAGCCGTCGAGATTCGCACGGCGGATCCGCGGCGTCCGGTCGATCCAGTAAATCTTGTCGTTCACGCCGTCCACCGCGATCGACGTCGTCACCAGCGGCGCGGCGATATCGCTCAGGGGCGCGCCCGCCGTCGTCACGCGGCGGATCACCCCGGCGCTCGGGTCGGGCCAGTACAGCACGCCGTCGTCATACACCACCGTCGCCGGATCGGGCTGCCAGATCTCCAGCGTCGCGTTGGTCGCGGTGGCGTACTCCGGCTGCGTCGCCGCCGCGGTGACCTTCGGCGTGCAGACGGCCAGGAGGTACTCGCGCCCCGTCACCACGCCGCCGGTGATGGTCGACTGCGCGACGCCCGCCGAGGCGTCGTTGCTCCGCCGAACGCCCCGCCCGCCGTCGCCCGGCTCGGCGATGAGGATGAGCTGCGTGTCGAACGACGCGCCGCCGACCGTGCTGGCCGAGAAGGCGCTCTGATCGGTCACCACCAGGCGGTACAGGTCGATGTCGTGGTCGTTGGTGAGCGTGCCGACCAGCGCGGTCAGCGTGCCGTTGCCGGTGGTGCGGATGCTGTCGTTGATCGTCTCGCCGCCGTCGGGCGAGGGCTCGGTGTAGACGCCGCTGCCCGGCGCCGTCTTGGCGCGGAAGGCGACCTTGTTGCTGTTGTTGATGTCCAGCGGCACGCTCAGCAGCGAGCCCCACGCTTTGCCCGCCAGCGGCGAGGAGCCGCCCTGCGTCGCGACAAAGGCCCCCGCGCCCGCGGTCGAGTACACGCCGTTCGTCCCGCCGTTGGTCACGCCAGAGAAGGCGACCACGCCGGCGTTGTTCACCGCGGCGCTGTGCGGCCCGCTCCCCAGCGTCGCCCACGCCGAGGCCCCGCCGCCGGGGTTCTCCTTGGCGATCAGCGTCTGCGAGGTGACGTTGCCCGAGCCGTCCGTCTGGATCACGATGATCGCGCGCCGCGGCACGCCGCTCTCGATGATCGTCGAGTTGACCATGAAGCGGTTGTTCCCCGCGGTGTCGATCCACGTCGCCGCGTTGAACGGTCCCCACGTCGTCCCACCCGCAACCCCCGCGGCCGTCACCGCCATCCCCTCCTGCGCCAGCACCTTGTTGTTGTTGGAATACAGCGCCGTGCTCGGCGACTCCGGCGTGAACTCGTCGGGGATCGTGCCGAGGTTGAGCGCCGCCACGCCCGAGTCGGCCAGCGAGATGCCGAGGAAATCGGTCGCGACCACGCTCGAAGTCGGCGCAAACAGGTACCCTTCGTTCCCCTCGTGGATATACGGCGTCAGCCCGGTCGCGCTGCGCAGCAGCGCCTCGTCGGTCTCGGGGAAGGTGTTGTTGGGCGTGTCGATGGTGACCACCCACTGCCCCGAGTTGTTGACGGCGGCCTGGTAGATGCCGCGTTCCGCCGGAATATTCCCCACGATCATGCTGATGTTGCCCACGCCCGGCACCGTCTGCCCGGACTTGACCACCGACGTCACGGTGAAATCCGGCGCGACGGCGAGCGCGTCGCCGCCGCCGAGCCCGAGCCCCAGCCCCAGCCCCGCCAGACCGAGAACCCCCGCGACGCGCAGGGAACGACGAACTGTCGATAAGCGATCCATGGATACTCCTTCAACTCGAAGGTGAGAGGTTCACACGCCCCCCCACCACCCCCTGTGCATATGTCCGCGCGTCCGGGCCCGCTTCAGCAGCCGGCCAGCCACGCCGTCAGGAAATCGAAGATGTCCTGCACCGTCACGCCGTTGATGTTGTTGAAATCGGCTTCGGCGTTGCCCGCGAGCCACGCCGTCAGGAAATCGAAGATGTCCTGCACGGTGACGCCGTTGGCGTTGTTGAAGTCGGCCGGGCAGTACACGACGGTGAGGTGCTGGTCGAGCGCGACGTTGGTCCGCGTGGTGGACTTGCCGTTTGCCCAGTCGACGCGGAGCTCGCTGGCGACGCTGCCGGCCCCGAAGCCGAAGTGGACGGTCAGCTCGCTCTGGCTGAGGAAGTTGGACCCGCCGCAGAGCCAGCGGTGCCGGGTGACGCCGTTGACGGTCGCCCGCACGTGCGCCCCGTACCCGTCGGGCGCGAGCGTCGACGACGCCGAGGTGTCGAGCGCCACCGTCAGCCAGCGCGTCGTGGCCGTGTGGACCAGCTCGTTGCGGTACAGCGTGAGCGGCCCGTCCATCGTGAAGATCACGAAATCCTGGTCGCCGTCGAGGTCGTAGTCGAACGCGAGCAGGCCGCGCCCCTGCGCCGTGTGCGTCACGCCGTTGGCGACGGCCGACTCGATGAACGTCGCGTTGCCGTTGTTCATGAACAAGCGGGTCGGATCATTCAGAAACTCTTCGTCCGGCGTAAAGCCGTTGGTCGCGACGATGTCGGTGTCGCCGTCGTGGTCGAAGTCGATCGAGACCGTCCCCCAGCCCCAGCCGCACTGCTTGGCCCCCGCGATCGCGCTCGTCTCGGCGTAGACGTGGTTGCCCTGGTTCATGTACAGCATGTTCCCCGTCCCCGGCTGGTTGGCCGTTGGGGTCGGCGAATAGATCGACGTGACATACCAGTCCGGCCTGCCGTCGTTGTTGAAATCGCCGATCGTCGTCCCCATCCCGTTGCCGTCTTTGCCGGTGCCGGAGGCGACCGTCGCGTCGGTGAACGTCCCGTTCCCGTTGTTGATGAAGTACCGGCTGGTGCCGAAGTCCGACGTCCACAAGAGCTCCGGGTACCGGTCGCCGTTCATATCGCAGAACCGCGGCGAGAAGCCGCGCGTCCCGAAGAAGTTGAACGTGAACGCGCTGCTGGTGACGTCGGTGAACGTCCCGTTCCCGTTGTTGCGGTACAGCCGGTTCATGCCGGTGAGCCCGTACCAGCTCGCGACGGCGAGGTCGAGGTCGCCGTCGAGGTCGTAATCGCCGAACGCCGCGCCCCAGTCGCCGCTGCCCTGCACCGGCCCGGTCCGCACGCCCGCCGCCGCCGACACGTCGACGAACGACGAGCCGTTGACGTTGTGATAGAGATAGTTGTGGATCGGCGTGCTGCCGTCCTCGGAGTCGCTGGTGACGTACAGGTCGAGGTAGCCGTCCCCGTCGTAATCCCCGACGGCCACGCCCACGCCGCGGTGCGTCGCCGCGACGCCCCACGCCACCGCCTGGTCGGTGAACGTCCCGTCGCCGTTGTTGATATAGAGCCGATCCGGCTGCGAGAACCCGCCGAGCACGAACAGGTCCTGGTCGCCGTCGCGGTCGAAGTCCCCCGCCGCCCCGCCGGCGACCATGCCCTGCGGGACAAACGACCCATCCCCCGGCCGGTTCATCGTCAGCCCGGCGGCGGCCGTCTGATCCGAAAACAGCGGCGACGACCCGCCCAGCGCCACCGGCGCGCCCGCGCACACCGCCACGCCCCACACAGCAAGCACGCCCGACACCACGCGGCGATCGTTCATGGAGAGGTCTCCTGCTGCAACGCCCCGGCCTCACACCGGGGCGAGAAAGAGGCCACGCCCCACCGAAGGAGCAATGGCCCGTAGGTCCGTGTCCGAACGGCTCAACGGCGACGGCGGCGAGCGGCCATCAGGCCGCCCATGCCCAGCAGAGCCGCCCCCGCGGGCGACGGCGCCTGGTGATAGCTCGTGCCCGTGAGCGTGATCGTGTAGCCGAAGTTGAAGATGTCGAAGCCGAGCGCCGGCGCCTCATAACCCGTGAGCGTGTCGCCCGGCGTGGTCGGGGCGAACTCGAGGTTCCGCTCCGTCCCCGCGCCGCCGACCGCGTCGCCCTGGGCCGGGCCGGGGAACATCAGCCCCGACGCGCCCACCGGGCGGAAGTACTTGCTCCCGTCCGAACGGCCGATCGCCAGGAAGTAGAGCCCCGGCGCGGTGACGAACTGCGAGGTGAGCTTCGACCCGTTGATCGTGCCCGGCGTCGGGTTGCCGTCGGGCGTGTTGTCGTTGAACGCCACGCCGACGCCGTTGACCGTGAACAGCGCGAGGTAGGGGTCCTGCCCGAAGCCGCCCAGCACGGTCGCCGAGAAGCTCTGCGGGTCGGTGATGTTGATGCAGAACATGTCGACGTCGGGGGTGTGCTGCAGCGAGCCGGTGATCCGGTTGAGCGGGCCGGCGCCGCGCGTCAGGTTGGCGTCAGAAGGGAACTGCCCGGCGTCACCCGTGTGGTAGTTGTTGATGGTGGCCGACGCCTCTTCCTTCCACTGGTCACCGGCGGCTCCGGGCTGGTCACTGGCCAGCGCGGGCGACGCGGCGAGCGCCGCGCCCAGCAGGGCGAGAACACGCGTTTTCATAAGACTCTCTCCTTTCAAAGCGAGCACGCCGCCCGAACTCCCCGGCGGCCCCGGGACGCAAACGGCACACGCCGCCGCGTACGGAACATCATGAACACACGATCAAATCCGCATCTCTCTATTTTTTCACGGACTATTTCACCTGCTTCTCTCTCATCCTTCTCGGAGCGGGCTTCACGCGGAACCGCGTTATCCAGACCTCGCTCCAACCTCTGCAGCAACTCTTCATCTTACAACAAAAACCCATCTCGGCGAACGCAAATTCAGGAACACCCCTTTCTCAGCACCCCGCCAGCCAGGCCGTCAGGAAATCGAAGATGTCCTGCACCGTCACCCCGTTGACGTGGTTGAAGTCCGCCGAGGGGTTACCGGCCAGCCAGGCCGTCAGGAAATCGAAGATATCCTGCACCGTCACCCCGTTGACGCCGTTGAAGTCCGCCGGGCACGGCGCCGGCCCGCCCGTGGGCGGCTCGGAAAACTCCACCGCCACGCAGTTGTCCGCCGGATCCGCGAACGCCCCGTAGAACGTGATCGCCATCACCTTGGTCCCATCATCGCTGGCGTCGAACGCGCCCGCCCCCGAGTTGAGCGAGCCGATCTGCGGCCCGCCGTTATTGGGCGCCGTGGAATATCGGAGCACGACCTCGTCGTTCACAAACAACCCGCTGTCCGTCGACGAGCTCGACCACTGCCCGCGCCAGAAGACCGCGCCGTGGTCGCTCAGCTTCACCGGCCCCGTCGCCGTCCCGACCTGCGTCAGCGCCGCCGGCGCGATGCCCGCCGGCGTGTCGCCGACCGCCGCCACCTTGCGCGTGTTGTCCACCGCGATCAGCGCCGCCGTGTTGTAGAACGTCGCGCCCGTCAGCTTGATCTGGTACGCCACCGCGCCCCCGCTCGGCGTGCCGTGTTTCGCCCAGCCGTAGAAGGGCGAGTACTGCGTGTCCCCGTCGGCGCAGTGGTCGCCGACGTCGGGCGCGACCGCCGCGAAGTCGGCCGCCACCGGCGAGGCGATCAGCGCCCGCCGGATGATCCGGTCCTGCGTGCTGGAGAAATACACCCGCCCCTCGCTTGCCGCGACCGCCACGCCCACCGGCGAGGGCGTCGAGACGAACGTCTCGGCGCCGCCGCCGTCGAGGTTCGACCGCATCACCGCGTTCCCGGCCGTGTTCGTCCAATAGATCTTCCCGCCCGCCGCATCGACCGCCAGGCCCCCGGCCCCCGCGCCGACCGTCAGCGTCTCGATCATCGTGCCGTCGAGGTTCGACCGCTGGATGCGGTCGCTGTAGGCGTTGTGCCAATAGAGCTTGCCGCCCGTCCCGTCGACGCAGATGAACTGCGGGGCGAACGTCGCGCTGGCCGCGGGAATCCCATCAAAGAGGTTGATGCGGATGAGCCGCACGGGGCTGGTGCCGTCGAGGTTGGCGGTCCACACTTCGCCGGCCGCACGGCAGCACCAGTACAGCTTCCCCGCGCCCGCGTCGGCGGCGAGCCCCGAGAGCGTCCCGATCGAGAACGTCGGCACGCCCGCGAGCGGCAGCGTCTCAACGCCCGTGCCGTCGGTATTCGCGCGCCGCATCGCCGCTCCCGTCGGCAGCCGCGTCATCCAGTACACCTTGCCGCTGGCCGTCTCGACAAAGCGGCTCATCTCTTCGCCCGTTCCCACCGAGATATCCGGCGGCAGGCTCACCGGCAGATCCGCCAGCGACGAGCCGCTGGTCGTGTCGACCCGCCGGATCTTCCCGTCGCTCACGTCGTTCCAGTACAGCGTCCCGCCCGCCACCTCGAGCACCGCCGGGTCCGACTGCCACAGCTCGGCGATGTCGTCCATCGGCGCCGTTGTCGCCCGCGTGCTCTGCCCCAGCGCCCTCGCCTTCGGCGTCGAGATCACCAGGTAATAGTCCGCGTTGGGCGAGAAGTTCTCCGGGATGTTCGCCGACGTCAGCGTCGACTGCGGCACGCCGGGCGCCGCATCGTTGTTCCGCGCAAGCCCCGTCCGCGTCGAACCGTTGAAGTTGTGGAACGGCCGCAGCAGGTACAACACCGTGTCCGCCGTCGTCCCCGCAAAGCCCATCCCCGGATTCGGCACCGTCGTCGCCGAGAAGCTCGCGCCGTCGGTCACGCGGATGCGGTAGATGTCCACGTCATGGTCGTTGCTCAGCGAGCCGGCGATGCGGTCGAGGCTGCCGGCTCCGTACGTGAGCGCCGCCGTCGCGAACGTCTCCCCCGCGTCGCCCGCCTCGTTGAACAGCACCGTGTCGCCGAATCGCCCGCGCACCGCGTACGAGCCGCTGTTGTTCAGGTCCACCGGCACGCCCAAGAGCGGCCCCCACACCCCCCCGTCCCCCCCAGGCGTCGCCTGGCCCTTCGTCAAAACAAAGCTGTTCGTGCTCGTGCGGTACAGCCCCTCGGTCCCGCCGCTGGTGATGCCGGAGAAAAGCACCGTCCCCGCGTTGTTCAGGTCGAACGTGTGCGGCGAGATCGACACCTGCGTCCACGTCTGCGGCCCGGCCCCCACCAAGCCGCCGTCGCGCGCGACAATGCTCGTCGACGTCACGTTCCCCGACACGTCGGTCGCGATCAAAACCAGTGCTTTCACCGGGCCCGACGGGCCGTTGAGCGTGGTGCCGACGAGATATTGTCTCTGGTCGTTGGCGACGACGTCGCCGCCGGCGGCGAAGGGCGCGAAGGTGAACCCGGGCGCGCCCGCGTTTCCTCCTTCTTCGGCGATCAGTCGCTTGGTCCCGCCCGCGGGGTGCAGGAGCACGCCGCTCGTCGGCGTGACCACGGAGAACTCGCCGTTGCCGAGGGAGACCACGAAGACCCCCGTGCCGTCATTGGCCGTGTCGAGCGCGAACAGCCCCGTCGCCGCGTGATCGGCAAACGGCGCGGGCAGGTACCCCTCAAACCCGAGCGGCAAGTACGCCGCCAGCCCCGTCGACCGGTGAAGGAGCGTCGCATCAAACCCGTCGTCCGCGAAGATCCCCGCCCGCAGGTACCCGTCTCCGGAGTTGACGATCGAGACGTCGGTGAACCCCGTGCCGCCGTTGAGCCCCGGCATGAACGCCGAGTTGATCACCCCCGAGCCCGGCACGTTCTGCCCCGAGCGGTAGAGCTGCAGCACGCTGTACGACGGCACGCCCTCCGCCGCACCGGCGATCGCCGCCACGGCCAGGGCACCGACCACCACACGGCTGGCTCGCTCGTGAGTCTTCATTCCGTCTTCCTCTCGTACTCGGCGGTCTCTCGGACAACCTCAACCTGCACGACCCGCGCAACGCCCCACACAGAAAGAATGGAACGCCCGGCGGACAAGAACAACCAAACCTGACATCCGTAGTGTGCCATGAGTCTCAGACTAATACAAGACTCATCTTGACGAAACCGTGATTTTGGAGTATTCCTATATGTGGAAGCACTCTATCTTCTGCAGGGCGTGATCTCGCCCACCAACCGGACTGTAAACAAATAAGCTCCGGCAACGCGTTTCCCGCCCCGCCCGCCCTCCTGGGGCCTTCCGTACCTGTTTCCGAAGGGACTTTTCTGCCATGGACGACAGAGCTTCCAACACGGCCGTTGCCACCCCGACCCTGCCGGTCGTTGAAGACTGGCAGAGCCGCGGCTCGGCGCAGGGCCCTTCCCTGCAGACCCGCAGCGGCAGCGTGGCGCTCATGCTCCGCGACTCCCTCGAGCCGATCGTCCGCTGGATCAGCGGGCAGACCCTCCGCCCCGCCACCGTCGCCCGCGAGCTCGAGATCGACCGCACCCTCGCCGCCCGCATCGTCCGCGGCGTCAAGTCTCCCGTCCCCGCCCTCGTCTTCAAAGAAGTCCCCTCCCCCGCGGGCCTGCGCATCTTCATGGACGCCTGCCAGCGCACCGGCGTCCCCCAGCAGCTCGTCGACGACCTGGGCGACTCGGTCCGCGGCTTCGAACGCCTCATCGACGAGTTCTCAGGAGGCCGGTCCGAACTCGAAGCCGCCCTCTCCGCGTGGGACCCCGGCGTGCGCCAGCGCGCCGAGCACGCCGCCAAGCAGGCTATTCATAAAGCCATGTGCACGCTCCTCGGCTACCAGGCCGAAGTGATGGTCGGCTCGCTCATCGTCGCCCCCTCGCGCGACGACGAGGAGGCGCTCGACACGGTCAACGTGCTCGGCAAGTTCGGGATTCGCCGGCTGCGCACCAGCTCGCCGATCACCGTCTTCGGCCGCCGCCAGGACCTGCCCCCCCCGCCGGGCAAGCGCGCCGAAGCGGGCAGCCACGGCAACGGCGTCGAGACGCTCGGCGGCGAGGTCAACGCCCAGGACGCCCACGCCTACCTGCTCCGCGAGTTCTGCACCAACCCCCTGCCGCCGCTCAACCTCTTCAGCAACGCGGGGCTCAAGCTGTACACGCTCCCGGAGGGGCAGCCGTCGATCAACCGCCCGGTGGACCTGGTCGGCGTGCTCCGGCACCGCGCCGACTCGCAGCGCTACGCGACGCCGGAGATGAAGAACCGCTGGGCCTCGCAGGTCGTACGAATCCCCAGCCGTTACTTCGTCTCCGACGTCTTCATGCACAAGTCGGCCTACCCCGACTCGACGCCTGTCGTCACCACCACGCTGCACGGCCTGGCGACCAACGTCCGCCCGGACGTGCCGTCCTTCCAGCTCGACAAGATCGACCTGTCGATCCCGATCCAGTCGCTCGGCCGTGGGCTCACCGACGCCGACCTCCGCGAGCTGCCCCGCTACCGCTCGATGATGGCGACGATCTTCGACCGCCTCGGCTGGAACCCCGACGACTTCCGCGGCTACCGCGTGCGGGTCCAATACCCCGTCCCGATGGTCGCCATCTCCTACTGGTTCGACCTCCCTGAACGGCCGAAGAGCCCTTCGGCCTGACCAATCGTCTCTGTTCGAGGCCGTTTCCGGCCGCCTGTTCTTGGCCCTCCGGGGGAAATGAAAGGGGTGTGGATGATGTCCACGAAATGCGCATTGATATTGCCTTGGGTGGGGCGGGCGTCTCGCCCGCCCAATACGGCGATCGTGAGCGGGCGAGACGCCCGCTCCACCCAAACCTATGCACCTGCCGCCTTCACGCTCATCGAGCTGCTGGTCGTCATCGCGATCATCGCGATCCTGATCGGCCTGCTCCTGCCGGCCCTGCGCCTGGCCCGCGAATCGGCGCGCCTCGCCGTCTGCCAGAGCAACACCCGCCAGATGGTCATCGCCCTGGCCCTCTACGCCAACGACCACGACGACTACGTCTGGGGCGCCAAGGGCTGGGGCAAATACGGCCGTCCGCTCGTCAGCGGGCCCAACTCGCTCGTCCAGTACGAGCAGGGCCTGCTCTATCAATATTGCCAGAACGCCGAGGAGGTCGGCTCCTGCCCCGCCAACCGGCGGCAGAAGGCCAACGGCGTCACCAACGCCAACAAGCAGATCGACTACCAGGGCAACCAGATGTTCAGCGACAAGGCCCAAATCAACTGGGACTACACCATGGTCTGGCGCGTCGAGGGCGCACGCATGTGGACCAGCACCCGCGCGGCCTACCTCAAAAACCCCGCCCAGTTCGCCATCAACACACGCCCCAACCTGACCGTCACCGGCGACCAGCTCCAACGCTTCTCCGGCCTGCCCGTCTTCGTCGAAGAGAGCACCTACTTCAACAACCAGATCACCAACGACCCCAACGACCCCATCAAAGACCCCGAGGGTGACAACGCCTACTACGGCCTGTGGTCCGGCTCGCGCAGCCCCCTCGGCGGCGACCAGATCACCACGCGCCACGCGGGTGCCGGCTCGATCTCCTTCCTCGAAGGACACGCCGAGTCCTTCGCCGCCCCGCACGGCCCGGACGAAACCGTCCGCGAGGCCAACGACCTCGAGGCCGACGACATCTACGTCACCAGCAAATCCAACTCGACCGGGTGGATCCCGCTCGAACGCCGCAAGACCAACTGGGATTCCTACGGCTTCGGCTGGATCAACAACCCGCAGTAACTCCCCTCTTTCCTCTTCAGAGCGTTTCCTATCACCTCACGAACGAAAAAATCTGATACGAGTCTGAGACTCATTGCCACTTTGGAGATAGCCGAGGGTACAAGACCGTGCGGGCGTGGCCCGCGGGATTTCCGGGCCGTGCGTTTCTTGCCCGGCGCCCTCTTGTCGGTTTCACTCACTTTGACGAAGGAGTCTGCCATGCTGCGTGCGGCGGCGACCGCGGTCGCGACGGTTCTTATCTCGTGTGTCTTCACCCCTGCCCTCATGGCCCGGCCGCCGGTCTTCACCGACACCACCTACGAGGACGGGCTGGCCAAATCCAAGGCCGAGCAGAAGGTCTTCATCCTCGACGCGATGACCTCCTGGTGCGGCCCGTGCAAAACAATGGACAAGATCACCTGGGTCGACCCCCAGGTCGAGGCGTGGCTGAAGGAGAACGCGATCGCCGTCCAGCTCGACATGGACCACCACCGCGACGTCAGCAAGACGCTGGCGATCCACGCCTACCCGACGATCGTCGCCTTCAAGGACGGCAAGGAGTTCGACCGCATCATCGGCCTCCGCAACGCCGAGCAGTTCCTGGCGTGGCTCAAGGGCGTCAAGGAAGGCAAGTCGGCCGTCGAGCAGCTGCTGATCGACGTCAAGGCCGAGCGCGAGCGCGTCAAGGCCGACCCGCACGCGCCGGTCAACTACGCCAGGCGGGCCAACCTCGCCGAGGGGCTGCTCGAGTACAGCCAGCTCGACGAGGCGCAGACCGAGTATGAGTGGCTGTGGACCAACATGCCGGCCAAGACGCCCGAGCAGCGCGCCGAGCGTCGCCACCTGCTCGTGGGCGGCATGGGCTCGGTCGCGCACCGCTCCGACAAAGCCGCGGACGCCTTCCGGCAATACCGCGACGAAGCCGCCAAGGGCGCGATGCGCCCCACCGCCAGCCGCGACGCCGAAGACCTCAGCGACTGGGTCGCGCTCAACGGCGTGATCGACGACAACGCCGCGACCGTCGAGTGGGCGTCGTCGATGGAAAAGACGCCGGAGAACGTCGCGGCCCTCCGGCAGATGGGGCACGTGCTCTTCCCGATGCTGGTCGAGAAGGATCGGTGGGACGTGGCGGGGATCGTGATCGAGGACCCGGCCGCGGAGATCGAGCGCGACGGCTCGCAGCTCGGCGCGTACGACAAGGGCTTCCCCTCCGATGAGAACGGCGAGAAGCCCAAGAGCCTGCCGATGATGCCGACCAAGCCCAGCGGCGGCGAACCCGCAAAGAAGGCCGAGCCCAAGACCATGCCGGCGATCCCGCTGTTGACCAAGCCGGAGGCCAAGAAGGACGCGCCCAAGCCCGAGGCGAAGCCCGACGGCAAGGAGCCGAAGGTGCAGCCGGCGATCCCGCTGATCAACACCGGCAAGCCGTGGGACAACAAGGACCCGGAGTCGGTCGCCAAGGAAGTGCGTCGGCGGCTGACGATGCAGATGCAGGAGAAGGCGGGCAAGTATTACGCGGCGTGCCTGGCCGCGGGGCGCGCCGACGAGGCGCACCGCGTCGCCGAGGCGGCGCTCAAGTACGCCGACTCGCCGGAGACCCGCCTGGCGCTGGTCGAGACGGCGGTCGTCGCCGGCCAGGTCTCGGCCGACACCGCCAACCAGCAGCGCTGGCTGAAAGAGGCCGAGGCGGCGGGCCAGGACACCGCCGACCTCCGCGCCAAGTGGGAGACCGCCCAGCGGAGCTGATCCCGCCCGGCCGAGGCCGGCGGTCGTGCAACCGATCGAGCGACCGATCGAGCGACCGATCGGATCTGGTTAGGCCATCTGCGACATCGTGTCAAGCGAGCCAGCGCCCCCGCACACCTGTCCGTGCGGGGGCGCTGTGTTATCGGAGACCCCAAGCCGGCGGGTCGTCGGCGTGCGGGCGTATGACCGCATGGGGTTTTGCGGCATCACTCTTGACGCGCCTCGGATCATCCAATACGTTGAACCCAGCCCTCCATCAGGTTGCCGGGTCGGCATATGTTACCGGGCCATCCACACGGAGAGAAGGCCAACCTCGCCGGCCGATGCACGTATACCGTTCGACGGACACGGCGCAAGGAATAGCCGAAAGAGCCACGCGACGACAGCCTAACCTCTCCCGTCACGGTGTTTGCACGGACGACGACCGAGCCGCCCGCCCGGCGATTCCCGATCCGCCTTCCGAGTCCTTCATGAACAGCCGTTTGCTGCACACCCTCTTTCACTCAAGACCGGCCGTCGCGGTGCTGCTGGTCGCGTCTTTGGTGTGCGTCGTCGGGTGGTGGTACCGGGCGGTCCATCGGGCGACGGACTTCATCGATTTCTCGGGGCCGTACGCCCAGTCGCACCTGTGGCTCTCGGGCGCGTATCCGTACGACGGCGCGCGGTTCCCGGAGTTTTTCCCCTCCGACATCGAAGCAATCACGATGCCGGCGTACCCGCCCTCCACGCCGGTGCTGGTCGCGCCGTGCGCGGCGTTCGACTGGACGCACGCCAAAGTCGCCTGGAAATACACGCTGATCGTCGCGTACGTGTCGGTCATGCTCGTGCTCATCCGCTGGGGACGCATGCACAAGAACATCCCGCAGATGCTGGTGTTCGTGTGCATCGGGGCGACTTTCTCCCCGATGTTCCTGGGGATCGGCGTCGGGCAGATCTCGATCCTCGCCACGGCCCTCATCATCGGCGGGTTGTTCGCGCACGTACGCGAGCGCTACAAGCTCGCCGGTGTGCTGATCGGGCTCGCCGTGTGCACCAAGCCGCAACTGGCCGGCCCGGTGCTGCTCTACTGCGCGGTGATGCCCGGCTGGGCGTCGCTGGTCTCGGCGGTCGTCACCGGCGCGGTCGTCGGGCTGATCGGCGTCGCCCCCATCCTGCTGCACGGCAACTACACCGCGTGGATCGGCGACTGGTTGCACTACGCCTCGTCGATGCGCGGCCTGGACCTGACCGTCGACAACCCCCGCCGCGAAGGCCGCATCAACCTCGGCGTCCTCCTGCACGTGTTCATCGATAATCCCTCGGTCGTCCGCGCCATCTCCATCAGCGTGGTCGCCGTCGGCATGGGCGCGTGGGTGTGGGTGGTGCGGCGGCTGACAGTGCGCGACGCCCGCCACGCGATGCTCGTCGTCACGCCGCTGCTGGTCCTGCTGCTGCTCCCGATGTACCACCGCTTCTACGACTCGGTGCTGATGCTGGTCCCCTTCGCGTGGGCGTGCACGCAGCTGTTCAACGGGCGGCACGTCGGCGTGGCCGTCGCGATGCTCGTGCTGGCGCTGCAGTTCTGCTTCCCGTGGAACTTCTACCTGTGGACGCTCGTTCGGCAGGGGCAGCTCCCGAGTGGGCTGATATACACCTTCGGCTGGCACCTCGCCGTCACCGGGCTGCAGACGTGGTCCCTGCTGGGGATCCTCGGCCTCTCCATGTGGACGCTGGCGAGAGAGACGCAGCTTGCGCCCGCTCACGAGGAGGCGGTGCCCGCCTCGGCCTGAGCCGGGGGGCGCCTGCCGTGGAAGACCAGCTTTCCCCCCGCGAGGTACTTGCACACCGCCATCGTCCCTTGGATGCAGACCAGGGCGATCTGGTACTGCACGCCCAGCACGTCGACGGCGAGCGCGAACGCCAGCACCTCGATGCCGCGGAAGCACGCCGCCATCGCGACAAACCCGCGGAACTGCCGCCAGATCGACCCGTGCGTCGCTTTATAGACGAGGTGGCGGAGCGTGAAGAAGTTCATGATCATCACGCACACCAGCGTGATCGCCAGCGACGGCGTCTCGGGCAGGCCGGCCGCCTCGTGCAGCAGCGTGGTGAGCCCGAAGCTGACGCCGAAACTCACGCCGCTGAGCGCCAGGTACCAGAGCTTGCCGTTGTGCTTGCGGATCGAGCCCGCGATCAAGGCCCGCCGCCCCCCCCATCCACCCCGCCCGACGCCGCCCGGCCCCTGGCGATCCGGCGAAGCGGCGCGGGGCTCCGTCAGCGGCGCGGCGGCCGGGGCGTCCATTGCTTCGCGGGGTTGTGCTGAACTCGAAGACATCACGGCTCCGTATCGGCCCGATCGCTGGATATCCGCCGCTGCGCGCTGGCCCGTTTCCCGCCCGTCCCCCACCGTTTCCCCCCGTTTCCCCCCCTTGCCCGATTACCTCGCCGCCGGCGTCACGCGCTGCCGCGTTTGTCGATCATGTCGGCCAGCAGCGCGAACATCCCGGTGTTCAGCGTGAACAGCAGGAAGAGCATGGTCGTTTCCGTCAGGTCGTTGTGGACGAAATCGTACGCGAGGCTCGCCACGAACCCGATCCCCAGCAGCACGATCACCGGCCCGAGCACGCGCAAGGGGCCGAAGTACATCCCCGTGCGCAGGATGAGCTGGGCGAACCGCACCGTGTCCCGGATCGGCTTGATCTTGCTCTCGCCGACCCGCGGCTTGTACGAGATCGGCACGAACTCCACCCGGTAGCGGTTCCGCATCATCGCCATCGTGATGGTCGTCGTGAAGCTGAAGCCGTCGGGGAGGATCCGCAGGAACCGCTCGGCGACGTCCCGCCGAAAGACCCGCAGCCCCGAGTTCATGTCCGGGATGTGCCGCCCGGTGAGCCACGAGGCGTAGGCCTTGAGGAAGACCTTGGGGACCTTGCGCACCCTGGAATATTCCACGTCGTCGCCGGTGCGCGCCCCGACGATCATGTCGGCCTCCTGGCAGCGGTCGACGAGCTCGGGGATGCGGTCGCTGGGGTAGGTGCCGTCGGCGTCGATGATGACGACCAGCTCGCTGCGCGCGTGGCGGATGCCCGTCTTGAGTGCCGCGCCGTACCCGATGTTCTCGTCGTGGTGCACGACGCGCAGCCGCGGCGTTCTTGCCTTGACCCGCTCGAGCGCCTCGGCCGAGGCGTCCGTCGAGCCGTCGTCGACGACCAGCAGCTCGCAGTCGCGCCCGCGCAGCACCGAAGACAGACCGTCGATCATCCCCTCGATCGCGTCCTCTTCGTTGTAGCATGGCACAAGCACCGTGAACTCCGGCGCCGGTCGATCGATCGATCCCATGCTCTCTCCTGCTTGCCAGTCCGGTCCCCATACCGTGAGCCGGGGCGTAACGCCCCGGCGTGCTCGCACAACAAGCATGTATGACGGGGCGGCACGCCCCGTCTCGCCGGGCTTAGACCCCCGCGCCCACGGTCATCTTCACGGGGATGTACGTCGGCTTGACGCGCTTCTCGAACTCCTCGGGGAACTTGTTCATGATGGTGCGGACGGCCCAGTTGTTGCCGTCGGCCAGGCCGCAGATCGTGGTGCCGGGCATCGCGCCCATCGACGTCGCGATCTCCAGCGCCAGGTCGAGGTCCTTGGTCCGCCCGTTGCCCTCTTCGATGCGCGTCAGGAGCTGGTAGAGCCAGCCGCTGCCCTCGCGGCAGGGCGTGCACTGCCCGCAGCTCTCGTGCTTGAAGAACCGCGCGATGTTCCGCGCCACGGCCACCATGTCCGTGTCCTCGTCGAAGACCGTCGGGCACGCGGTCCCCAGGCCCAGCACGTTGTACTTGCGGCCGATGTCGAAATCCAGCTCGGCGTCGAACTGATCGGTCCCCAAGATTCCCATGGAAACACCACCAGGAATCGCGGCTTTGTATTTCTTCCCGCCGCGCATCCCGCCGCAGTATTTCTCGACGAGCACGCGGAGCGGGATGCCCAGGTCAAACTCGAAGACGCCGGGCTTCTCGACGTGCCCGCTGACGCCCATGAGCTTGGTGCCGTAGGACGGCGGAGCGCCCTTGAAGCTCGACTCGGTCCCCTGCTTCATGAACGCTTCGGCCCCCTCGCCCACGATGAACGGCAGGTGCGCCAGCGTCTCGACGTTGTTGATGATCGTCGGCTTGCCGAAGAGCCCCTTGATCGCCGGAAAAGGCGGCTTGTTCCGCGGCCAGCCTCTCTTGCCCTCGATCGACTCCAGCAGGCCGGTCTCTTCGCCGCAGATATACGCGCCCGCGCCGCGGTGCACGTGACACTCCACCGCCCACGGCTGGTCGCGATTCGCCGTCTTCGAGCCCTTGAGCAGGCCCTGCGAGCCGAAGACGCCGTTGGCGTAGGCCTCCTTGATCGCGTTCTCGAAGACCTTGGCCTGGTGGTGGTACTCGCCGCGGATGTAGAAGTACGCCCGCTGGATTCGGCAGGCGTAGCAGCAGATCGCGATGCCTTCGAGGATGAGGTGCGGGTCGAAATCGATGAGCAGCCGGTCTTTGAACGTGCCCGGCTCGGACTCGTCGGCGTTGATCGCCAGGTAGCGGACGCCGCCCTCGCCGTGCTCGTCGGGCTTGGGGAGGAAGGACCACTTGAGCCCGGTGGGGAAGCCCGCGCCGCCCCGGCCGCGGAGGTTGGCCTTCTTCACCTCTTCGACGACCTGCTCGGGGGTCATCGTCAGGGCCTTGCGCAGGGCCTCGTACCCCTTGGTTCCCCCCCCTGTGCCCCCACCTTCGGTTCGGCAGTATTCCTCATACGAAATAATCCGCCGGCTGTTGGGGTCGCCGAAGGGCGCGCAGGGGATGCGGGCGGTCAGGATCGGTCGGTCGGTTTTCAGCGTCCACGCCATGAGGAGCGATTCTAGCGAGGCCGGGCGGCGATTCTCACCCGTTCGGGGATGCGTTCAGACCATCGCGAGATCGCGGAAGGATCCCGATCTCGAAGTGAACCGTGGCACAGGCGTCCCGCCTGTGCGATTCTCGCTGGAGCCCTCCGGCACAGGCGAGACGCCTGTGCCACGGCTGGAGGGTTGACCCTCAAAAGAGAAGCCCAGGGACACGGTCCCCGGGCTTCACAAGGAGAAGGCGAAGAAGGGCGGTGGGCGGTCGGCGGTTACGCCGTCACGTCGAGGTGGCCGCTGAGCCGGCCGACGGCGTACGCGAGTTTCTCCGGCGTTTCGTACGTGCCGGCCTCGATCTCGGCCCGCACGCGCTGCACCAGGTCGGTGCGCACGTTCTGCGTGCCCGTGAGGGACTCGAACCTGCCGCCCTGGCCGAGCCGGGCGCGGTCGGAGAGCTCGACGCGGTCGGCGTCGCGGCTGTCGCTCTCGCCTGGGCGGAACGAGGGTTTGAGTTCGAGCACGCGGTGCTCCGGCGACGAGCGCAGGGCCTGAGCGTGGAGGCGTGAGGAAGCGGCCGTCGAGGACGAAGACGAGATCGGCGTAGTCATGTGCTGCTGGTTCCCATGCCGACGGCCGCGTCAGTGCGGCACGCACGGCTCGACAAGTGCGGCGCGATCCGTCGCCACAAGCCGCCGGCGATCCTTGCCGGGGCGCGTCGCCCACCTTCCCCAACCCCTCCCCTCTTCTCCTCATGTCCCCACTATCCAATGGGGATATGTTTGGTATCGGATGCCGGTTCGAAATCGCTTGAAAGTTGAAGCCGAAATGTTGTGTCGGGCATGCTTTTTTTCGCACGCCGCGGTCCCCGCGGCCCACGCCCCGCCCCACCCAAGGAAGCACAGAAAATCCCCGGTTGTGGCGGACAAATCTTGGTCGAAATGTCGGCCCCAATGCTTCGGCGATTCGTATTGTTTCGCATGAACGTGTCCTGCAAATCACTCCGGATGCGGGGAGTCGCCCGCCAGGCCTCTCGCCCGCGGGCCGCCGCGCTGCGGGCGGCCCTTCTCGTGCTGCCCGCGGTGCTCCTGACCCACGCCGCGGCCGCGGCGAAGCCCGACGACCTCCGCGACAAGACGCCCGAGGAGATCCGCCGCGAGGGGCAGAAGGTCTTCTCACCCGGAGCGGGCGGCGGCGAACGGCCGCCGGGCGCGGGGGGGGCGGGGGGAGCGGGTGATAAGAAGGAGACCGGGGATGAAGCGGCGACCGGCGGCGATTCGTGGGTCATCGCGATCTGCCTGTACACCGGCGACGAGCACGCCGAGGTCGCGCGGATCGCCTGCGAGCACGTGCAGCGCGAGGGCGGCCTGCCGGGGGCGTTCACGCAGCCCCGCGGCAAGGGGACGCTGGTGGCGTACGGGCGGTTTGACGGGCCGGAGGACCCGCGGGCGCAGGCCGAGCTGAAGCGGCTGCACGAGATGAAGGTGAAGGACGAGACGCCGTACGCGCTGGTGTGGCTGGCCCCGCCGCCGGTGTCGTCGAAGGTGAAGATCGGCTCGATGCCGCAGTTCGAGCTGAGGCAGGCGAAGGCGTACTACGGCGACCACGCGCTCTACACGCTGCAGGTCGGCGTCTACGGCCGCCGTGACCTCGATAAGCCGACGGAGAAGGACCTGGCCGATGCGCGCAAGGCCGCGGAGGCCGCGGTTGTCGAGCTGCGGCAGGCCGGCGAAGAGGCGTTCTACTACCACGGCCCGACGATGAGCACCGTCACCGTCGGCGTCTTCGATGAATCCGACTTTGACCCGCAGGTGCCCAGCTACCAGAGCACGCGGCTGCGCGAGGCCAAACGCCTGCACCCCTACAACCTCTACAACGGACAGGCGATCAAGGTGAAAAAGAAAATGGGCGACCGGGTCGTCGAGCAGATCCAGCCGAGCGGGCTGGTGGCGGTGCCGGAGAAGTAAGAGACCGCATCTCCTATGGCGAAGAAGAAATCGAACGAAGCGTCGAAGAAGAAGCCGTCATCGAAGACGCCGCGCGCCGGCGAGCCCAAGCTGCTCTCGGGCGGCAATCCGCAGATCGCCAAGGGCGACGGCGACGAGCCGGTGCAGGCGTACATCGACGCTATGCCGGGCTGGAAACGCGAGATCGGACGCCGGCTGGACGCGCTCGTGGTGCGCACCGTGCCGGGGGTTCGCAAGGCGGTGCGGTGGAACTCGCCGTTCTACGGCGTCGACGGGAACGGATGGTTCCTCAGCTTCCACTGCTTCAACAAGTACATCAAAGTGACGTTCCAAGCACGCGCAGGTGCGTTACTTCCACATCACGGAAGACGAATGGGCTCAGCAACTCGATGACGACACGCTGACCAAATGGATTCGGCAGGCGTCGAAACTCCCCGGAGAGGCCTGTTTCTAATGATAAGCAACGTCGGGGACGCGCCGACTTGCTCAACCAGCGAGCGTCACGGCGAGACGAGGCGCCGGCACATCAAACCTATCGTTCTCATACGAGACGCGAGCGTGAGCGAGCGTGTAGAAACGTCGGAGGCACAGACACGCTCGCTTACGCTCGCGTCTCGTATGAGAGCGGTTTCCAGGATTCAGGCAATCTACGCCGCCATGTGTGTCTCTTCGACGAGCCCGATCGGGCCTTCGTCGATCAGCAAGGTCGGCGGGGCGACGACCTGCTCGACCAGCGAGCGCCACGGCGAGATAAGCCGCACGCCGTGTTTCCGGGCCGTGGGCATGAGTTCGTCCCACGCGTCGAGCAACGGCCCCGGCGAGAGTGTGCCGATCACCCACGCCTGCGCCGCCTCCGGCGTCTCGACGATCTTCACATCGAGCTCGTTGAGCACGGACTCGACGAGGTGGTCGTTCTTGCCGCGGCGGACAAGACAGGCCGTGTCGAAGGGCGACTCGATCATCGCCGCCTTGAGCGACGCCCGGCACTCGGCAAGGCCGGTGAAACGGTCCCACAGGGCCGGGCTCATCGCGCGCCGCGGCTGGCGGCGGAGCGTCCAGGCCAGCTCCGTCCGGCCCATCGCGTAGCCGACGGTCGCGTCCTCCTTCTGCGCGATCGCCTTGTAGCGGGCGAGCATCCGGCGGATCTCGCGCTGCACGGCGCTGATCGGCCCCGGCGCGTACCGCTGCGTCACCCAGCCGTTGTTGCGCGCCAGGCGGCGGACGATCGCGTTCATGTCGCGTCCCGTCGCGACCTTGCGGTGCTCGACGCGGAAGCGCCGGTCGAGCACGACGCGGCGGCCGCGGAGCAGCAGGCGGGCGGCGAGGTCGTACTCCTCGACGTAATAGTGGAAGTCCGGGTCGTAGCCGGCGGGGATGCTCTTGTCTTCGTGCAGGAACTCGTCGCGGCGGACGGCGACGCCGCAGCCGATGAAGACCTCCGGCAGGCCGCCCGCTTCACGCTGGCCGCCCGCCAAGAAAATCTCCGCGGCGACCGCGGCGACATCGGGCGGCGCTTCGTTGAGCGCGTCGAGATAGCCGAGATCGAGCGGGCACGAGTCGTCGTCGAGCATGACGAGCCACCGGCGGTCTTCGCCGACGGCCCGCGCGCCCGCGTTGCGAGCCGCGGCACCGTCGTTCTCTTCGAGCCGAAGTATGCGAATGGGCAGACCGTTGAGAAGTCGGCTTGATTCCAGCCGTGGCACAGGCGTTGGGGGGGCGCCTGCGCCTACTTCTTCTACCGTGGTTCGCACAGGCGAGACGCCTGTGCCACGAGATAAAGTGGCACAGGAGATCGGCGGCCGTGAGGCGTTGTCGACGACGACCACCTCCGCGTCGTGCGGCGGGAGCTGCGCGAGCTGCCGAAGGGTCTCGGCGAGCACCTCGTGGCGGTTGTGCGTGGGCAGAACGTACGCGATCATGACGCACGGGCTCCGGGGATATGCGTGACGCCGAACCTGCGCGACGCGACGACTTCGGCGGGCGGCGGGGCGTAGGTGAGATGAGCGGTGTGGATGCGGGCGACGGCGCTGCGCAGGTCGCTGGCGGAGACGACGGTGTTGCCGAGCCGACCGGCCTGCGTCGCGGCGGCGATCGAGCCGAGGAAGGCGGACGGGAGCAGGCCCTCGACGCTGCCCTCGTCGCGCATCGTCAGCGTCAGCGTCGCGGCGGCGAGCATCGCGTCGGAGCTGCCGAGCGGGTCGATGAGGTGCGTGCCGCCCATCGCGGGGACGTGCTCGGCCTTGCAGCGCGTCTGCCAGCTTTCGTGTGAAACAGGGTGTGCCATCCCGTCTTCATGACTCTTGGCTCGTTCCGGGGCGGCACGCCCCGGCTCACCCAACTGCGTGAAGCCGATCACGCCGTCGGCGCCCATCGAGACCAGCGTCGAGCGGGTGTTGATCTCGCGGAGGAGGTTCCACGCGACCAGGCCGAGCCCCTCGTCGTGGAGGTGGTACGTCTCGCGGAGGTCGTGCTCGGAGGCGACGAGCAGGTCGAGCCCGCGGAGGCGGCGGACACCCGCGCGCCGGCCGCTGACCCCCGCGGTGAGCACGCCGCAGCGCTTGCGCAGCTCGGCGCACAGCCGCGTGATGACGCCCGGCGAGAGCATGCCCAGCCCGTAGTCGGCGATGATCGCCGCGTGGGTCTCTTCTTCGCCGGCGGTCTGCGCGGCGAGGCTCACCAGCTCTTCCTGAGCCGCGGCGTCGAGCTCGATCCGCTCGACCAGGTCGAGCTTCATCGCCTTCTGCACGCCGACGAGGAACCGCTGCTTCTCGGGGATGAGCGACTGGCACTCGACGCTGCGCACCTCGACGCCCTCGGCGGCGAGGCGCTGCTTGAGCGCGGTCGACTCATGGCACGCCGGGAGCGTGGTGAGCAGGACGGGGCGCGCGCCCATCGCGGCAAGGTGACGGGCGACGATCGCCGCCCCGCCGTCGTACTGGCGGCGTTCGATCGGGCGCAGCGTCATCACCGGGCTTTCGCTGGCGATCTCCGGCCGATCGCACAGGATGTACGTGTCGAGGATCGTCTCGCCGACGACGAGCACCCGCTTGTCGCGGAATCGCCCGATGGTCTTGGCGAGTTCGACGCCGTCGAGGGCCGGCGTGGCGAGGAGTTCTTTGAGGCGCGCGTGGTACGGGTCGGCCGAGTGCTCGATCGCCGCGATGAGCGCGGTGGAGGAGAAGACGACGTCGCCGGAGGAGAAGAAGACGCGCCCGCCGTGCCGCTGCACCGTCTCGCGCTCGGCCTTGAAGCGCGGGTCGTCGTTCAGCTCGTACTCGCGGCCCTTGACGTAGATGTCGGGCTTGACGGCTTCGAGCAGCGGCTGGGCGGTCGGGTGGTGGTCGATGTGGACAAAGTCGACGAAATCGAGCGCGGCGAGGTTCTCGGCGCGCAGCTCTTCCGGGATGAGCGGGCGGCCCGCGCCCTTATTGATGCCGGAGTCGCCGGTGATCGAGACCAGCAGCAGGTCGCCCTGCGCCTTGGCGTGGCGGAGGTGGCGGATGTGCCCCGGGTGGACGATGTCGAAGCAGCCGTGGCACTGCACGAGGGCCAGGCCGCGGGCGCGGGCCTCCTCGCGGGCCTTGACGAGCGCGTCGAGCCCGAGGATCTTGGCGTGCGGCGGAGCGGAGACGCCGGGGAATGACGGATGTGAACCCACCAGGGTGAGGGGGGTGGAGGGGACAGCAGGACGCTTCTTGGACATAGCTGTCGCTATCGGCGCAAGCGACGGGGCGGCGTGATGAGCAGCCCGTCATGAAGGACAGATTGTCGGATGCGCAGAATATGCGCGTGGCTGTGAGCCGGGGCGTGCAGCCCGGTTACAGCCCTTGCAGCCTGCCGCCGTCGACGGGGAGGTTGATGCCGTTGATGTACGCCGCGGCGGGGGTGCAGAGGAAGGCGGCCGCCGCGCCGATCTCTTCGGGCCTGCCGAAGCGGCGCACGGGGATGCTCTGCCGCATTTCTTCTTCGACGGATTCGACGCTGGTGCTCTGCTTCTGGGCCTTGGTCGACACGAGCGAGGAGAGGCGCTCGGTCGCGGTGTAGCCGGGCAGGACGTTGTTGACCGTGATGCCGTACGGCCCGAGCTCGCCGGCGAGCGTCTTGGCCCACTGGGCGACGGCGCCGCGGATCGTGTTGCTGACGCCCAGGCCCGGGATCGGGGCTTTGACGCTCGTCGAGATGATGTTGACGATCCTGCCGAACCCGGCGGCCTGCATGCCGGGGACGAGCGCCTGCACGAGCATCTGCCCGGTGACGACGTGCGCGGTGAACGCGGCGAGGTATTCCTCGGGCTTGGCCGCACTCGCCGGGCCGCCGGGCGGGCCGCCGGTGTTGTTGATGAAGATGTGGAACGCTCCCTCCCCCTGTTCCCCCGTGCTTTCCATCGCCCCGCGCACCGCGTCCATCGCTTCGTTGGGGCGTGAGAAGTCGGCGACGATGAAGCCGTGCTTCTGGTCGCAGGTGTTCTCCAGCTCGGCGGCGGCGAGGCGGAGGCGGTCCTCGTCACGGGCGAGGAGGGTGACGTTGCAGCCGAGCTGGGCGAGCTCGACGCCGCAGGCCAGCCCGATGCCGCGGGAGCCGCCGCAGACCAGGGCGCGTTTGCCGACAAGTGAGAGTTCCATGCGGCGAGGCTATCGCCGATCCGGTTGAAATCAAGCGGCCCCGTGCAAACCCGAGGTACACGCTCGCTCCCGCTCGCGTCTCGTACGAGAGCGCCAGGTGCGCAGAGAGAAAGCTACGACGAGCATCGCCGGCCGACTCGTGGGTGCAGAAAGGACCACGAGCCTGGTTTGTGCGCCCACGCGGAGACGCCGCCTGAGCGCGGGCATGAGCCCGATCAAAGAATTTTCGTCCGCGGCGTTTCCGCGTTCCTGACGCCTGCACGCGGGAACCGGCGCGTTGCGCGCGTGCATCGTGCGGCACGCCGCCCGCCGGATGGACGGTGCGTGTGCGCGCGGGCGCAACCGCCGGCCCCTTGGTGATGGGGCCGCGAAACACGACGCGGCCCGCACGACGGAGACCAAGCCATGCACACGCCCAGCACACCCTTGCACGAGAGAGCCCAAACGCGGCTTGCGCCGCCCCCCCTGCCGCCGGGCGTGGAGGCGGCGATTGATCGGCACCAGCGGCTCAGCCAGCCGCGGCTCAAGCGGCTGTGGGACTATTACCGAAACCCGATGGAGCAGTCGCACCTGGCCGCCGCGTCGGCGTGGCGGATCGGGGCGCAGAGCGGCAAGGGCTACCGCCTCGCCCAGGAGCGCGGGCTGCCGGCGCGGCTCACCTCGGGGGACAGCCGCTCCGACGACCGCGCGTGGGCCCGCAAAGAGATCGTCGTCGAGAACGACATCGGCTGGCGCATCCAGACGATGGTCGACTTCATGTTCGGGCGGCCGGTGGCGATTGCCTCGAACGCGCACGACGCAACGGTGCGGCGGCGGATCGAGCGCATCCTCGACGCCGTGTGGGAAGCCTCGGGCGGGATCTCGCTCCTGCAGGACATCGCGCTGCTCGGCAATATCTACGGCTATGTCGATCTGGTCGTCCGCCGCATCGGGAGCGGCGCGAGCGAGACCGACGGGCAGGACGACGACGCGCTGGCCGCCGCGGCGGCGGAGACGGTGCGCATCGAGGTCGTCGAGCCGACGCGCGGCGTCGCCGTCTTCTCGCCCAGCGACCACCGCGAGCTGACGGCGTACGTCATCCGCGCAGCTCGCCCGGCCAATCAGGACGAGCAGGAACGCTCGAAGCCCGCCCTCCCCGCCGGCAGCGGGCTGGCGCGGTGGCTCGGGCTCGAAGACAAAAACGCACGGCTCCTCGGGGGAGGGGGAAGCGACCACGAGATGGTGCAGGTGACCGAGGTGCTCACGCCGGAGGGGACGCTCGTCTACGAGCAGCACGGCACGAAGATGAACGTGCTCGCGGAGGACGACAACGCGGTTTCGTTCGGCGAGGTGCCGGTGGTGCACATCCAGAACATCAGCCAGCCGTTCTGCTATGAGGGGCTGTCGGAGGTTGAGCCGCTGGTGCCGTTGCAGGACGAGCTGAACACGCGGCTGTCGGACCGCGCGTGCCGCGTGACGTTCCAGTCGTTCAAGATGTTCCTGGCCAAGGGGCTCGAGGGGATGGACAAGGCCCCCTTCGGGCCGGGGCAGGTGTGGCAGACCGACAACCCCGACGCGCGGGTCGAGGCGATCGGCGGCGACGCCGCGAGCCCGTCGGAGGACAAGCACATCGAGGAGATCCGCGAGGCGATGGACAAGACCTCGGGCGTTCCGCCGCTGGCGGCGGGCGTGGTGCGAGCCAAGATCGGCAACCTGACGAGCGAGAACGCGCTGCGCGTCACGCTCATGGGGCTGCTCTCGAAGACGGCGCGGAAGCGCGTGACGTACGGACGCGGCATCGCGGAGGCGAGCCGTCTGGTGCTGGCGGCGCTCGATTCGGCGGGGATCTTGAGCACCGAGCCGGAGCAGCGGCGGGTGCGTGTGGACTGGCCGGACCCCCTGCCGCGGAACGAGCAGGACCTGCTGAACGCGGCGGAGAAGAAGATCGCGCTCGGCGTCTCGCGGGAACGCGTGCTCAGCGAGCTGGGATACTCGGCGAGCGACCCGGGAGTGGTGTAAGCGATTGATACGAGACACGCGCGGCAGCAAGCTGCGCATCGATCGACTTGCTCTCTAGCCGCTCTTTACACGCTCGCTCACGCTCGCGTCTCGTATGAGAGCGCATCGAACGTCAAACACGGGAGGATCACTATGAACACGGCAATCGAACAGGAACAGGAGATCGCGCAGGAGCCGATCGAGGCGGAAACGCCGACGGTCGAGACGGAGCCTGAACCGACCAACGAGCCGGAGAAGGAGCCGAGCGAGCCGGCCGATGCGGTCGACACGGCCGAACAAGCGGCGGTGACGATCGCTGAAACGGCGGAAGAGCCGTCGAGCGAGTCTGAACAGATTTCGGCGGAGCTGGCCGCGCTCAAGAGCGATCTTGAGGAGACCAAGCGGCTGCTCGACCAGGCGAAGCGGGAGCGGGACGTGCAGCGCGTCTTGATGGAGGCGGGCGCGGTGGACCTGGAGGCCGGGACGCTGCTGCTGACCGCGGCGCTGGGGACAGAGGGCGCGGAGCCGCAGGACGAGGCCGGTCGCAAACGCCGCATGGAGAAGGCGGTGCGTGAGCTGGTGCGGAGTAAGCCGGCGATGTTCCGGCCGCTGCCGGGCTCGGCGTACGCGGTGAGCCGCGGGAGAGGAGCGGCGGGCGCGACGAACATCGCGCGGTTCGACGAGGAGTCGAACGACGTGTCGCTCAGGCAGGCGGCGCGTGCCGCGGCGATCGCCGGCGACCGGCGCTCGCTGATGGACTATCTGAGGTTGAGGAGGGTGCCGGCGTAAGGGGAAGGCCATTGGCCGCGGGCCGATGGCCATGGGCAAGGCAAACGCGACGAGGCAGGAAGCACTGGAAACTGGCTCGAGTCATCGGCCAATGGCCACTGGCCAATGGCCTGGGAAACAAGCGTCGCGCGTGGTGCGCGGCTGATCAATCGGCACACTTTTTCCAAAGGGGGACGCACATGGCATTTACGGGGAAGGCGACGTACGACGCGGGGACGAACCTGCCGGAGCTGGTGGAGGACGTTTCGGACATCATCGGGATCGTGAGCGCGCACGAGACGCCGCTGCTGGATTATCTGGGCGACCCGAAGCGGACGGCCCGCAGCACGATCCACGAGTGGATCGAGGACTCGCTGCAGCCGAACTTCTCGTTCGTGAACCAGACGACGTTCACGCCGAGCGCGACGGCGGCGACGGCGATCACCGTCGACCACGGCTCGCGGTTCCGCGTGGGCGACCAGGTGCGGATGGACACCGGGGCCGAGGTGATGCTCGTGACGGCGGTGGCGGGCAACGTGCTGACGGTGACCCGCGGCTACGGCGGGACCACGCCGCAGGCGCTGTCGGACAACCTGCGGCTGAACATCATCGGCAACGCGGCGCTCGAGGGCGACGACCGCCCGGCGACGCGCTTCACCAACCGCACGCGGAAGCGCAACTACACGCAGATCTTCGCGTCGAGCATCGAGGTCTCGGGGTCGATGCGCGCGGCGCGGCACCACGGCATCGCCGACGAGGTCGACTACCAGAAGCAGGAACGCATCCGCGAGATGCTCCGCGACCTGGAGAACTCGGTCATCAACGGCGTGGCGCCGGCGGCCAACCAGCAGGGCTCGTCGACCGTCCGCCGCTCGATGAACGGGATCGTGCCGTCGATCGCGACCAACGTCTTCGTGCCCAACACGGGCGGCTTCCCCGCGGGGCAGCTGCTCACCAACCGCCTCGACTACGGGATGATCAACGAGGCGCTGCGGCGGATCTGGCTCGAGTCCGGTTCGCGGGTCGACACCATCCTCGTCAACGGCACGCAGAAGAAACGCATCAACGAGCTCATCTACTCGGCGCGGCAGTACAGCGTCACCGAGGACACGATCAACGACGTCGTGCACGTCTTCGAGAGCGACTTCGGGATCTGCCGCATCGTGCTCTCGCGGTGGATGCCCAACGACAAGGTCGCGCTGCTCGACTCGTCGCGGCTGTCGGTGCTGCCGCTGGACGGGCGGTCGTTCCACTACAAGCCGCTGTCGTCGAGCGGCGACAGCGAGGTGGGCATGGTCATCGGCGAGTACACGCTCGAGTTCAAGAACGAGTCGGCGCACGGGGTGATCCAGGGTCTGGAAACGACGTAAGACGTGGACACGCGCCCGACCGATCGGGGCAGAGGGGCCGGGCCGGGCGGGAAACCGCCCGGGCCGGTTTTGGGAAGGCGTGGGGCGTCCGGCGTCAGGCGTCGGTGGCTGGGGTGTTTTCTGCCAGCAGACAGAGATCGCACGATACGCGATGACTGTCATGACACCGACGCCCCACGCCCGACGCCTCACGCCTGCATCAAAGGGGGAACCACATGTTCGCACAAGACCGCGATTTGCTGCTGCTGGAGCCGACGCTTTTTCGTGATGTCGGCTGGCTCTCGCAGCGGCTCTTGAAAACAACCGGCTCGATCACCGGCGGCGTGCTCACGCTCGCCAGCGGCAGTTTCACGACGGCCGGCGTGGCGGCGGGGCACGTCGCGCTGGTGGGCGGGGGCGGGTGGGCGGCGCTGGAGATCGTGAGCGTGACGTCGGCGAAGACGGCGACGGTCTCGCTGATGCGCGTGAGCGCGTCGGCCGCGGCGGTGCCGC
>CAZZDW010000001.1:0-102870 GCA_964652945.1 uncultured Phycisphaeraceae bacterium | reverse complement strand
CCGACGAGATCTGACCACGCAGCGTGTTCTGCGATAAGTTGACCGAGAACTGCCGATTCTGGTGCTGCTTGACGACGCGGAGGATGTCGCCGTCGAAGCGACGCCTTATCGTCGCGCTCGCCCGGCACGCCGCTGTGCTCGAATTGGTCGTCATTCATCGGCATGCTTCACCCGCCTCTTCCCCGCTCCCGTTTGACAACCTTGCCCACATTGATGCGTGGTTGCCCACGACGTGCCCACATTCGCAGGGGAAGAGCCAGATGCAGGCGCTCGACCGCACGCAGCCGCTCCTGCCGATGCGTCCGGGTGTGCCCGAGCGACGCACGCACGACTACCACCGGCACGGCACGTCGAGCCTCTTCGCGGGGCTGATGGTCAAGACCGGCGTGGTCATCGGCGAGTGCCGCCGCCGCCACCGGCATCAGGAGTTCATCAAGTTCCTCAACCGCATCGACGAGGTGGTGAAGTCGACCGAGCCGGCGGGCGGCTGCGTCGAGGGAGGGTGACCTTGCGTAGGCCCTTTTTCGACGGTGCGAAGCCGCAAGATCAAGCATGGACACGGTATCAGAAACGCCCGCGCACCGATCGAGAGCGGTACCACCAAATCATGCCAAGCACCGGTCTGGAGATTGGTGCCATCGGTCAATCATGCGATGCGCAGAGCCGTTCACGACTTATCGTTCTCGATCCAGAGGCGGATGAGGGTGTGGAGCACGGGGTACGCCAGGCGGCAGCGGTAGACGTCGAAGCGTGTGCCCTGCCAGCCGAGGCGGCCGAGGACGGAGCGGACGACCTCGGGGTAGCGCGGGATGCCGGGGGCGTCGGGGATCTCGGTGTGTGCGCCGAGGTAGGTCGCCGAGATCTCGATGGGCATGAGGTCGGTCGCCCGCATGTTGCTGGCGTTGTAGTCGTTGACCCGGCCGTAGACACCGGCCTTGACGGCCCTGGGCATGCCCGTGTGCGGTACGAGGATGTCCTGGCTGAGCATGGCCGTCGGGCGATTGATCAGGGCGTTGAGATGGACGTGATTGTCGCTGGCGCCTTCGAGCGGGACTTCCTGTTCGGCGGTGAAGAGCTGGAAGTAGTCGACCGCCGCCCGGCGTCCGAGGCCCGGCAGACGCACCTGCACCTTGGTGAACTCCTCGTCCTGCAGCGTGACCTGCGAGCTCAGCTCGGGCGAGCAGAACTCGCGGAGCAGCTCGCCGTTGGCGGCGGTGACGTTCTGCTCGTCGGGCTTGATGAAGATCTTGGCCTGGAGGGTGAGCTCGTGCCCCATGCCCGGCCGGACCTCGTGGAACCCGATGTGCCCCATGATCATCGCGGTGTCGATCACCCGGCTGTCGCGTCTTGGATACACGATGAAGCACCCGGCGAGGACGTCCTCCTGCTGGCCCCAGATGAGCGAGTTCTGCTGGAAGGTGATCTTGCGGCACTTCTCGTCGATCAGGCCGTTCTTCTCCGGGCGGAGCGAGGCGACCATCATGTTGAGCACGTCGCGGTTCCCGGCGTGCTCGTGGAGCAGATCGGTGTAGCCGTCGATCGCGGCGCGCACCTCGGTGGTGATCTCGGCGGGGATGCGCTTCTTTTTGGCGGCGTCGACGAGCGTGTTCACTTGGCCGGGCGTGAGGGTGTAGTCGATGACTTCGAACGGGTCGTCGGCGGAGGCGGTCTTGAAGACGCGCCAGGCGAGGGGGGCGTCGACGCTGAGGGCTTTCTGGAGATCAACGGCGCGGCGGACGGGGCCGGGCGAGGCGTCGACGAGCTGACCCATCGCCTGCCGGATGCGGCCGAAGACGGTGGAGGCGATGCGGCCGAAGTCTTCGTTGACCACGGCCGGCGAATGCCGAACGTCGTTCTGGGGAAGTGCCGAAGTCCGCGGGGCCATACGTCGTCCTGATCCGCTGCCGTGAGCGGCCCATCGTAGCCGCGTTGCCCCCTCACCCCAATCTAAACGCGAACACGCTCAGATTCGGAGATGCAGGGACAACAGGAGTATATCAACCAACCGTCGAAGCCTCTGAAGTATACATTGCGAAAAACTTGCCGGCAAATTCTTGCCGATAAGAAAAACATGAGGTAGCCTGTGTTCAGGCGGTTCCGTCTTGTGGTCTGTTGCTCTTTCCCGAAGATACAGGAGGAAGTTATGAACGATCGGTTGAAAAAACCTCGGGGTGCGGTGGTCGGCCTTCTCGTGGCTGTCGGAGCGGCCGTGCCGGCGACGGCCGATTGCACGCCCGACTGGCTCCCCGGCGGCGGGCTGCCGGGCATTTCGGGACAGGTGCACGCCCAGGTGATGTGGGATCCGGACGGCCCCGGCGTGCAGCCCGAGCGCCTGGTCGTCGGCGGGCGGTTCTCGGTCGCGGGCGACTCGCTCGCCGTCAACGTCGCCATGTGGGACGGCTCCTCATGGCAGCCGATGGGCGACGGGTTCGGCGGTGTGCTCTCCAGCGTTAACGAGCCAGAGGTGAACGCGCTGGTCGTCACGCCCAGCGGTGAGTTGATCGCCGGCGGGCGGTTCCTCAAATCCGGCACAACCGACCTCGGGCACCTCGCTCGCTGGGACGGCTCGTCGTGGCAGCCGCTCTCCGTCAACGGCGGGGTGGCGGATATCGGAGGAACGTCGAACGAAGTGAACGCACTGCTGATCATGCCCAACGGCGATCTGGCCGTGGGGGGCAACTTCGTCAACCCCTTCGGCCTCACCACCCGGCACGTGGTCATCTGGGACGGCGCAGCCTGGGAGGCGCTGCCGGGACTCGAGGGCGCGTTCGCCAACGCGCTGGCGATCTGGTCCGGGCAGTTGGTGGCGGCGGGGCTTTTCAACGGTCCTGGCCCGGAGAGCACGCGGGCCAACAACATCGCCCGCTGGGACGGCGCGACCTGGCAGCCGCTGGGCACCACCGGCGAGCGCGGCATGAACACCATCGTCGACGCGCTGGTCACCCTTCCCAACGGCGACCTCGTTGCGGGCGGAGAGTTCGTGACGGCCGGCTCCGCCTCCGTTTCCGGCCTGGCGCAGTGGAACGGCACGGACTGGTCGGACGTCGGCAACGGCGGGGTCAGCGACGCCTTCGGCACCGTTGTCCGGGCGCTGGCGGTCGACTCGAACGGCGATCTCATCGTCGGCGGCCGATTCATCATGGCGGGCGGGGCGTTCGGCTTCAACGGGCTGGCCAAATGGGACGGCTCCGACTGGACGTCGCTGTGGAGCAGCGAAACCGAGTTCCGTTCGACCGTCCACTCGGTGCTGACGGGCAGCGGCGGGAGCATCATCGCCGGCGGCGGGTTCAACCTCGCCAGCGGCCTGCCGGCCAACAACGTCGCTCGCTTCGACGGCTCGACGTGGCACGCCTATGGCAACGGCGGGACCAACGGCGCGATCGCCGCCTTCGCGGAAACGGCCTCGGGGCAGCTCGTGGTCGGGGGCGAGTTCAAGCTGATCGACGGCGTCGCCGCCAACCACGTCGCGATCGAAAACGGCGGCTCGTGGGCCCCGCTCGGGTCGGGCGTCTACGCCACCAACGACTACGTCGTCTTCAATCTTCCTTACCCGACGGTCGATGCGCTAGCGGTGCTCACCAACGGCAACATCGTCGCCGGCGGGCACGGCTTCTCGACGTCCCTCGGGGGCGCGGTCGTGACCATCGCCCAGTGGGACGGCTCCGACTGGACGGCGTACTCCCCGGCGCTGACGACCGCGCCGTTCTCCCTTCCGCTGGGCTCGGTGCTGGACGTGGTGCAGATGCCGAACGGAAACATCGTCGCCGCGGGCATGTTCCTGATTGACGGCGATCCTTTCTTCCAGCCGCACTTCCTGGTGGAATGGGACGGGACGGGCTGGTCCGATCTGGGCGGCGTGGGCACGGACGGCCCCGTTTTCGACCTGCTGCTGGTGGGCGACGACCTGTATATCGGCGGCGAGTTCTTCTCCGCGGGCGGCGTGGTCGGCACCACGGGCATCGCACGCTGGGACGGGACGGACTTCTACTCGCTCAACATGGGGCTCGTGGGCGGCGTGCGCTCGATGATCATGCGGGGCAGCGATCTGATCGTCGCCGGATTCTTCGGCTCCGTGAGCAACAACGCCGAGGGCGACACCCCCGCCGACAACATCGCTCGCTGGAACGGCTCGACCTGGTCGGCGCTGAGCGACGGCGGGCTGAACTTCCAGGTCGAAACGCTGGCGGTCCTGCCGAGCAACGACCTCATCGCGGGCGGCATGTTCACCGACACGACCGCGGGCACCACGCCCCCGGCCAGCCGCATCGCCCGGTGGGACGGTGCCGCGTGGCACCCGATGGGTCTGGGGATCGACCCCGACAACCTGCACTTCGACGAGTACAGCGTCGTGCGGGCGCTGCACGTAGACGACGACGGGACGCTCCTGGTCGGCGGCCGCTTCGGCACGGCCGGCGGACAGGTCTCGGCCCATCTGGCCCGCTGGGGCTGCGGGATCAACGCGTGCCCGGCCGATTTCAACGGCGTCAACGGGGTGACCGTGCAGGACATCTTCGACTTCCTCACCGCCTGGCTCGCCGGCAACGCCTCGGCCGACTTCAACAACGTCAACGGCGTGACCGTTCAGGACATCTTCGACTTCCTCACCGCGTGGCTCGCTGGCTGCTGAGCCCCCACTACTCGCACCGGCTCGCCGCGTTGCAGCGGCGGGCCGGATTTCCGTTTCGCGTTCGTCATAAAGGCAGCGTTCCTGGAGCAGATATGACCGGCAACTGTGCACACCGCCGTGCTGACGCGTTCACGCTCATCGAGCTCTTGGTCGTCATCGCGATCATCGCGCTGCTGATCGCCATCCTGCTGCCGGCGCTGGGCTCGGCCCGGCGTGCCGCGCGGCTGACGGCGTGCCAGGCCAACCTTCAGCAGACGCTCGTCGGGCATCATTCCTACGCCGCAAGTTATAAAGACCACATCGCCACGCTCAACGGCGTCGTCGGAGACACCTCGTACTTCCGGCACGGGCGGTTCCCGAACGTCTACGACATGCGCTACCAGGCGTGGCAGATCCTCCGCAAGTCCACTGGCCGGGACGACCTGCCGGAGTACGTGCCTTACAATGGCAACGAGACCCTGCCGCTGGAGCAGCACGCGTTCTTCGTGCTCAATGAATACCTGGAGAACGCGGCGCTGAGCCCGATGACGGTGTGCCCGGAGGACCGCGCCCGTCTCTCGTGGCGAGCCGCACCGACGGCGATGGCGAGCAGTCCGTTCAAACCGGCGCGGCCGTCGAACGAGCGCAATCTTGAATGGTGGCCGTACAGTACGTCGTATCAGCTCGACCCCGACGCCATGGTGCGGGATGCAACGTACGGGCCGGCCGTCTGGGGCTACCGGCAGAGCGCCTCCTCGCATTCGCTCTATTCGCTGCCGCTGAAAGAGGTGCCGGTTGGCGGCCGGAAGATGTACGAGGTCGCGGTTCCCGCGCAGAACGTGATGCTGATGGACACGCAGGACCGGCACATCGCTAAGAAAGAGATGTTCTTTATGTACGCGGAAGCGAGGCAGCCGCTGGGCTTCTTCGACGGCTCGGTCTCGGTCCGCCAGACGGCCGATTCCAACAAGGGCGAGGACCGCACCCGGTCGTGGAATACCAAGGGATTTACCCAGACGCTGTATACGCCGGACGCCGGGTTCGAGTCGCCCGTGCCCGGCAGGATCGCCCTGGTGGCGTGCTATTACCGCTGGACGCGGAACGGCCTGGCGGGCGTGGACTACGGCGGAGACGACCTGAAGAACTGATGCGCGATCGCCGCCCCCGCGGGTGACGGCGCGTTTTTTTACACCTGTTTTCGCGGAGCATACATGAGGGGTTCTCGTTCGACATCTCAAGCCCGCGCGTTCACGCTCATCGAGCTCTTGGTCGTCATCGCGATCATTGCGCTGCTGATCACCATCCTGCTGCCGGCGCTGGGCTCGGCCCGGCGTGCCGCTCGGCTGGCGCTGTGCCAGAGCAACATCCGGCAGATGCTGGTTGGCCACCACGCGTACGCGTCGACGTACCGCGATCACATCGCGGCGTTCAACGGGATCGTCGAAGACGCCGACGAATACGAACGCCACGCGTTCTTCCCGAACATGTACGACGCCGACTACCAGGCGTGGGCGATCCTCACCAAGGCGACCGACCGCGCCAAGGGCGACAACGCGATCCCGCCGTTCGTCCGCTACAACCACTCGTACACCACGACGCTGGAGCAGCACGCCTACTTCATGCTGAACGACTTTCTCGACGGCGGCGTGCTCAGCAAGATCGCCGTCTGCTCGGAAGACCGCGCCCGCCTCTCCTGGCGGGCCGATCCGCTGGGGATCGACTCGAACCCCTTCAAGCCGACGAAGGGGTTCAACGCGGAAAACATGGAATGGTGGCCTTACAGCTCGTCGTACCAGCTCGATCCCGGCGCGATGACCCGCAAGAGCACGCGCGACCTGGCCACTACGTACGCGCAGGCCGGCTCGCACGACATCTACGAGACCGGGGTGAAGTTCGCCTGGGTGGGCGGCCGCAAGATAAGCGAGGTCTCGTTCCCGGCTCAGAAGGTCGCGCTGATGGACAGCCAGGATCGGCACGTCGCCAAGAAGGAGATCTTTTTCCTGTACCCTGACGCCAAGCAGCCGCTGGGCTTCTTCGACGGGTCGGTCTCGGTCCGTCTGACGGCCGACGCCGGCGAAGGGGAGAACCGCAAGTTGCTGTACGCGACACCGACGCCGCCGCCGGTGAGCTTCACGTATTCGCCGGACGCGGGCTTTGAGTCGCCGCAGCCCGCGGGGCGCAAAGGCAAGGATCTCCAGGTCCGCGGCTATTACCGCTGGACGAGCCGGAATCTCAGCGGGGTTGATTTCGGAGGGTAGTGCCTCCGTCCCGGCTTGCTTGCGGAGAGGTTATATGCTCAACGGGTCATTCTGTCGGATCGGGCAGCCTGAAGCCGAACAGATACTGAGACCCGTACATCGGGTACTGCACGTCCAGCCGGTAGCTGCGGAACTGCGTCGGGTCCCATCCGACCGTCGTGTACAGGTGCTCGATCATCTCAACATATCGCGGGATGTGCGGCAGCCGGTTCGCGGCCGGGCCGCCCACCAGCTCATGGATAGTGTCGCGCGTGTGCATTCGGTCGAATGTCCGACTCGCGTCGTTACATTTGGTCACCACACCGCGAAGGGAGGTGTCGTACACTTCGAGTTCCGGCCTCACGCCGGGATAGACGTCGCGATGGACGTGGACTTCAACGGTGATCCGTTTGCTGGGGGTATCGACGCCATAAGCCGGCCCGACGAGTGCCGAGCCGCCCGGACGCCGGGTTCTCGGGAAAAGCCTGTTGCTCCGATCGGCGACAACGAGGTCAACCGCCGATCGCATCCCCACGTCCTGCCCGGCGACGCAATGAAAGAGCGAACTTCCAAGCTTGTGCACCTCGATCGATGGCAGCGGCGAGGAGGAAAACTGCGGCAGAACCATTCCCATCGGCCCCTCGCAGGGGCGGCCGTCGAGCGCCAGGGGGGATGATTCGCGCGTCGGGCTGCCGACGCCAAGGATAATCGTCGACCCCGGACGTGAACGCCGGATACCAAACTCGCCCGTCAACGCCGCACAATCAACCGCTTCGCCGTCGGCCGACGGGTGTAGGAGCCGGACATTCAGGCTCGACTCGTCTGTCACGCCTTTGAACTGGCTCACGCCGCGGTAGATGATCTGGCGGCTCTCCAGGTCGTACTTTTCTCGCTGTTCGGGCAGGTGGCTGCGCACCATCGCGTCGAGCGCGACCCGGTCATCGCCCGCGTGCTCGCGCACGAAGCGGTCGAAGTCGTCCAGCGCTTCCGAGCCGCGTTGGAGCAGGGCGGGGGAGATCCCGCGGCGGGCCGCCGCCTTGAAAAAACGCTCCATCGATTCACGTGCCGGCAGGTGCTGCACCACTTCGAGCGAGTCCTCGACGTTGGCGATCTGGTACATCTTCCAACCGAGCGAGTGCGCCACGCCGAACGATCGGTCCACGTCGATCGCCTTGGTGATCTCGGCGGGGCTGGCCGCGAGGATGTCCCCGATGGCGTCGCGCAGCCCCGAGAGGACGCGGGAGGCGTCCGTCATAAACCCGTTGCTCGCGCGGCCGGACAGCGTCCCACCGGGCGAGGTTGGAGAGACAGAAACGGGGCGGGACGTGGTCAAGGGAGCCATGATACAACTTGGATTGAGGACGAAACTGCCATATCTATATAGAGTACCTGATGTTCGGGTGAAGTGCAATTTGTCCCTGGACAATACATAGACTTTTCCTTGACACACTCAAAAACCGATGTAGTCTTTGCGTCGGGTGGCGAATCTGCCACTCCGAACCCACTGAGGAGCCTATTTATGAGACCATTTCTCGTACGAGTGTGTACGCCTTGTCTATTTGTAGCTGCCTTGGCAGGCCAGGCGTATGGCCAGTGCGAGGAATGGCTCCCCGGAACGGGTGTGCCGGGTATTTCTGGCCAGGTGAATGCCGCGGTGATGTGGGACCGCGACGGCGAAGGCCCCGAGTTGCCCGTGCTGGTGGTGGGGGGAGCGTTCACCCTCGCGGACTCGACCCTGGTCAACAACATCGCTCTGTGGGACGGCGCCTCGTGGTCGGCGATGGGGGACGGCCTCGGCCAGAGCACCGGCGTTGCCGCGACGTCGAGCCAGGTGAATGCCCTGACGGTCTATGACAACACGATTATCGCCGGCGGCACGTTCACCAACTCCGGCGCGACCCAGTTGGGCCGGATCGCCCGCTGGAACCCCGGCACCGCCACCTGGTCGCGGCTGAATTCCGGCACGGCCATCGACTTCGGCAGCGACGCCGTCAACGCGCTGGTGACCGCCTCCAACGGCGACCTGATCGCCGGCGGCACGTTCACCACCGTCGGGGATAACGTCACCGTCAACTGCATCGCCCGCTGGGACGGTGCGGCGTGGGGCGTGATCAACCCGAGCGGAACCGTGCCCGGCGTCACCGCCGCTTTCAACAACAGCGTCCGGGCTCTGGCGGTGGCAAAGAACGGCGACCTGATCGCCGGCGGCACGTTTACGAACGCGGGCCTCGCCTCCAGCGGCACCGTTACCACTAATCTCATCGCCCGCTGGGTCTGGGACGGCGTCGATTGGAACGCCGTCCAGATGGGCGACGGGATCAGCTTCGGCAACGTCAGCTCCATCGCGGTCGACAGCGTCACCGGCGACATCGTCGTCGGCGGCTGGTTCTTCGATTACTCCCAAGGCATTGCTCGTTGGAATGAGACCACCGGCACCTGGGGGACGGTCGGTGATCCCTTGTCCGTCAGTTTCCTCGTCCCGGTCACGTGCATCGCCGTCATGCCCAACGGCGATATTTACGCCGGTGGCGGCATTTCCGCCGCGGGCACGACGTCCATCAACGGCCTAGCTCGCTACGACGGCACCAACTGGGCAGCCGCCGACGCCGGCGAAGTTCCCCGCGTCATCAACTGCCTGCTCCTCCGCGACGACGGCAGCCTCGTCGTCGGCGGCACGCTCAAGGAGATCGACAACGCGCCCGTCAGCGGCGTGGCCGTGCTGAACGGGTCCACCTGGTCCGCCGTTACCAACGGCGACCCCGCCACGAATGCGCCCCTGAGCAGGCTCGAAGTCCTCGCGAACGGCAACCTCTACGCGGGCGGCTCGTTCCTTTCTCTCGACGGCACCGACGCGCGGCGCGTCGCGACGTGGAACGGCTCGGGATGGTCGGCGATGGGCGACGGGTTCTTCCAGGCGCCCGGCTCCCTCTACTACCACCTCTGGCAATCCATCTATCAGGCTCCGATCTCATCATTCTCTCTGCTGCCCAACGGCAACGTCGTGGCCACCGGGCTGGCCGACCTGCGCATCACCAACGGCGGCGGCCAGAGCGACGCGGCCATCGCCGTCCAGTGGGACGGCTCGTCGTGGTCCAACTTCTCGCCGGCCCTGACCGGCGGCGACCTCGGCCTGCTCCCGCCGTGGAACTTCCTCGGCTATACCTGGGCGTCCGCCGTCCTGACCAAAGCGCCTTTCGCCGGTCAGCTCGTCGTCGCTGGGAAGTTCTTCGCCCCCGGCGACACCGTCACACGGCGCGGCCTGATGCGTTTCGACGGCACGCAGTGGGTCGAGATGGAACCGCAGACCTTCGGTCAGAATGTGCGCCTGCTGGTCAAGCCCAACGGCAACCTCGTCATCGCCGGCATCTTCGAGGATCTCGGCGGCAACCCGGACGCCGACTACGTCGCCGAGTGGGACGGCTCGACGGTCGATGTCGACGGCTCGCCCATCTGGACCGCGCTTGGCGCCGGCCCCGGCGGTATCGTTCGCGCCATCGCCCTCGCCCCCAACGGCGACCTCATCGTCGGCGGCGAGTTCACCGCCGTTGGCAACCGCGTCGCCCGCTGGGACGGGTCGACCTGGCACAACCTCGGCAGCGGCATGAGCGCCCCCGTCAACGCCGTCGCCGTCATGCCGAGCGGCGACATCATCGTCGGCGGCGAGTTCCGGGCCGGGATCACCGCGCCGGGCGAGCCGACCACACCGGCGTGCAACCTCATCGCCCGCTGGGACGGCTCGGCCTGGTCGCCGATGGGCGATGGGCTCGGCACCGGCGGCAACAGCCCGAACGCCTTCAGCTCGTTCCTCAGCAACAACGGCGCGGTCAACACGCTGGCGGTCCTCGACGGCACGCTCTTCGTCGGCGGCGACTTCGCCACCGCCGGGGAGCACGTCTCGGCCTACCTCGCACGCTGGGGCTGCCCGGTCAACGCCTGTCCGGCCGACTTCAACGGCGTCAACGGCGTGACCGTGCAGGACATCTTCGACTTCCTCACCGCCTGGCTCGCCGGGAACTCCTCGGCCGACTTCAACGGTGTCAACGGCGTGACCGTGCAGGACATCTTCGACTTCCTCACCGCCTGGCTGGCGGGCTGCTGACACTTCCTCCTCGGAACGCCGCGGGGCTCAGCCTCGCGGGTTCCATTTGTTCTGCGCAGCGTGCCAGGCCGAGGGACTTGCTCCCTCGGTTTTCACGCAGTGTTTTCAAGTATCTGGAGCACTTCATGTCCACCCGTCGTGCATTCACGCTCATCGAACTCTTGGTCGTGATCGCGATTATTGCGCTATTGATCGCGATCCTGCTGCCGGCCCTCGGCAGCGCACGCCGGAGTGCCCGCACGAGCCTGTGCCAGAACAATCTCAAGCAGATGATGCTGGCGCACGCGGGTTATGTGAACGATTTCCGCGGGTATATCGCGGCGTTCAATGACCTGGATTACAACAAGCAGGCGAAGGCCATCATCATGGAACACAGTTGGCGCAAGGAAGTGCCCTTCGCCGCTATCGGGGACTGGACAACGTACGACTATTACCCGATGCAGAACTTCAGCCATCTCGTGCTGATGGACTACCTCGGAACCAGGTTGCCGGTGCCCGCCGTCGTGTGCCCTGAGGACAGAGCCCGCCTTTCTTGGCAGGCGGCCGGCGGGAAATATACCGCGGATTACAAGACGGCGATGAAGACGAATCCGTACGCGCCGTTACTCGATCAGAACATCAACGTCCGAGACTGGCTGCCTTATAGCGCCTCGTACGAGTTGGTGCCCGGCGCCGTCGCTCCGCGCCGGTCGACCGGCGGCACCTGGTATTACCAGGCTATTTACCATGATAATTATCACATCAAGGGACCGGCCGGGACTCGCAAGTTTCACGAAGTTGTATTCCCTGCGTCGAAGGTCGCGTTGTACGACTCGCAGGATCGGCACGTCGCGAAGAAGGAGATTTACTTCGCGTTTCCCGAGGCCGTCCAGCCGCTGGCGTTCTTCGACGGCTCGGTCTCCACGCGCAAGACCAACGACGCCAACCGGGGCGAAGATCCGAAGGGACCCATGCAGGACACGCCGTGCACTTTTACATACAAGCCGGACCTCGGCTTCGAATCGCCCGTGCCCGCAACGCACCCCGGCGGCGCGGTGAAGGCCGGCTACTACCGCTGGACGGTCGGTGATATCGGCGGCATCGACTACGGCGGACAGGAACTGCCCGTGCGATGATATGCGAGGCGGCTGAGAATACGCTCTGAATGGAGTTTACATGATCATTGTTTTCCGGACACGAACCCGGCGTGCATTCACGCTCATCGAACTCTTGGTCGTGATCGCGATTATCGCGTTGTTGATCGCGATCCTGCTGCCGGCCCTCGGCAGCGCACGCCGGAGTGCCCGCACGACCGTCTGCCAGAACAACCTCAAGCAGACGATGGTGGCGCACGCGGGGTACGTCAACGATTTCCGCGGCTACATCGCGGCGTTCAACGGCCGTGCCGGCGATCCGAATATCAACAGCCAGGCGAAAGCGATCATCATGGAGCGCAGCTGGCGCAACGGCATGGCGATCGCGACGATCGGGGACTGGAACGCATACGGCTATTACCCGGTGCAGAACTACAGCTACCTCGTCTTGGTCGACTATCTCGGCGGCAAGCTGCCGCTGCCCGCGACCGTCTGCCCGGAAGACACGGCCCGCTTGTCCTGGCAGTCGGCGGTGGGGCAATACGCCGCGGATTACAAGACGGCGATGAAGACGAATCCGTACGCCCCGCAGCTCCCACAAAACGCCAACAACCGGGACTGGCTTCCCTTCAGCACCTCGTACGAGTTGGTGCCGGGCGCTTGCTCGCAGCGGCAGTTGCGCGGCAGCCATGTCGATCGATTGCCGATCGCCCTCGCGTACTTCCAAGAAAAAACCCACGACAGTTACGGCACCAAGGGATATCTGGGCAAACGGAAGATCCAAGACGTCGCGTTCCCGTCGGGGAAGGTGGCGTTGTACGATTCGCAGGATCGGCATGCGGCGAAGAAGGAGATCTACTTCGCGTTCCCCGAGGCTGTCCAGCCGCTGGCGTTCTTTGACGGCTCGGTCTCCACGCGCAAGACCGGCGACGCGAATCGAGGCGAAAACCCGGTGGACCCCCGCCCGGACATGCCGTGCACGTTTACGTACGAGCCGGATCTGGGCTTTGAGTCGCCCGTGCCCGCAACGCACCCCGGCGGCGCGGTCAAGGCCGGCTACTACCGCTGGACCGTCGCCGACCTCGAAGGCATCGACTACGGCGGGCAAGAACTGCTCGTGCGGTGATGAGGCGGAAATACGCCGTCGCTCAGACGCCGCCACAGCGGTGCGAACGATGCCTTTATCTTTGAACAGGTTAGTTATCTATTGCTGGCGAGTTATATGAATTGGTATCTTCCGATGCTGGTCATCGTGTGTCCGGAAGACGTGGCCCGGCTCGATTGGCAGCGATCGCCGTTAGATATCGATCGCTCTTCTTTCAAGCCTATCAAATATGTGAACATTCGTAATAAAGCATGGTGGCCTTGCAGTGCAAGCTGTCAAATCGTGCCGGCTGCAATAACGTGTTCGAGGTTCGGTGAGCACCTCGTCGATCACACAGGAAAGAATCATCCCGACTTGCCTACAGGTTTCATCAATGAAAAGGGAATGTATTGTCAGGGCGACATGCACGATATGTACGCAGTTCGCAGCGGCGTGGCCTTCGGTAAGCGACGGTCTGATGAAGTACAATTTGCTTCGCAAAAAGTGATGAAGTACGACACGCAGCAGCGGCACACAGGCAAGACGATTTTGTTTTCGGATATTCCAAAGCGCCCCAGCCGCTGCTCTTCTTGACAATTCGGTGAGCATGAGGAAGACAGGTGATGCCAACTCGGGATTCGATGCGGCTCGTCCGGATTTTCCGAAACACATTACCAAAATCACCTACGTCCCCGATCTGAGCTTCGAGTCTCCGGTTGCCGCGGATAACGCCGAAAATAGGAACATGGTCGGACGATACCCCCGGACTCGCGGCGGCTTGCTCGGTATTGACTACGGCGGTGCGGGAATCGACAACGCGCAAGGCCGATGGTGAATATACGGCATTGCATCGCAATTCGCGTCAACGCATGTCGTATCCATCTTTGGCTAAATGTGTCATGACAAAGCTACGCATTTACACGGAAACGTAGCGCACTTGCGTCGACAGGGTCAATCGACTCGTAGGTACACGACCGAGTGCAGCATCGGGTACTGCACTTCGCAGCGGTAGATCGCGAACTCGGTGTCACCCCAGCCCATGCGTTCGATCTCTGCCTGGAGCAAGTCCGCGTATTGCGGGGCCGCGGGCGAATGCAGCGCCGAAAGCGACGTGCCGAGGTATTGCCCCGCGCCCTCGAACGGCAGCCGATGACGAGAGTTCGGGTTTGTGACATCCCCCAGCTCGGAGGTGATCCACCCCTGAACAGTGCCGCCACGCGGCCAGGCGCTGGGGATCAGCAGATCGATGAGCGTTAGCTCCGCAGAGACGCCGATGCCCTGTCCATTAAAATAAGGCGGTGCGACCTCCCCAACTGGCATGGCCAGCCGCGTCCCCCGTACAAAGGCCTGTGTTTCGGCTCGCTTGCCGAACCCGTCGACTTCCAAGAGGTCTCGATGACGCCCGTCGGCCGAGACGGCCTGTTCAATGCAGGGCAGCGGATGGCTGCAGGCCTCTTCGATCAGTTCAACCTGTTCCATGTTCCCCGGCGGCATGTCCGACGGCGCTCGCTTAACCCATCCCGATGTCGACAGCGAAACCACGGCGTCCGCGTGCAGCCTTTGCAGCCCGATGTACCCATACAGCCCGAGCGAATCCAACTCGCCGGTAGGACGTTGGCGAAAAACGGCGGTGTTGATGGTGCACCGGCTTGAGACACCCCACGCCGCGGCGCTGGCGCGGTGGAACGCCCGGCGAGCGCGCCGGAGCCCCGCGGCGTCTTCCGGACGTCGCAACGTCAGCATCGCGTCGAACGACTCGCGATCCCCCGCGTGCTCGGTCACAACCTGCTCGAACGCCTCGTACGCGTTCCGCACACCCTGGATCGCATCGGCTGAAGCACGCGGCTCGGCGGCCCGGAGGAACCGTTCCATCGCGCTGCGCTTCGGCACCGCCCGGGCCGTCATGTGCAGATCCGAGTGCCCTGCCAGGGCGTGCAACTGCCACGCCAGGGCGTAATCCAGACCGAGCGCTCGCCCAAGGTCGGCCGCTTTGACGCCGCCAGCCGGAACGGTCGCCATCACCCGCCGCACCGAGTCCCGCAGTTGATCCAACGCCCTGCCCGCTTCGCGGGAGAAGTCGTCGGTGGCCTTTGCAGAAGATGCCCGCCGGCCACGCGGCTTCGTCGTTGTCGGGGGTGCCTGTGTCACATCTTCAGTATATGGTGAACTCATGGGCATCGCAATTATTTTAGAAATGTATTGTAGAAATAATTGCTTCGTGACGATTGCGTGGTAGATTCTGGGTGTTCAGGTCGGCCGAGTCTCGGTCGATCGGGGGATGGTCGGGTATCGGCCGCCGCTCGGCGGCACGGCTCCACACACATAGGGAGAAGTCTGTATGAAACGAACTCTTTGGACGATCGGCGCGGGGGTCGCGTGCCTCGCGCTCGCCACGGCGGCGCACGCGCAACCCGCCAACGACCTGTGCTCGGGCGCGACGCAGGTCTTCGACGGCGACAACGCCGTCACCAATGTGAACGCGACGACCGACACCACCAACGCCTGCATCACCGAAGGTTTCGGCGGCGCGATCTACTCCAACAACGATACCTGGTACTACTACATCGCGCCCGAAACCGGCGTGCGCAACTTTGAGACGACCACGCGCGCGTATGGTTTCGCGATCTCCGTGTACGACGACTGCGGCGGCAGCGTGCTGGGCTGCGACTTTGCGACCGGTATCGGCGGCGTGAGCAAGATCTACCACCTCCCGGTGACCGCCGGCACGCGGTACGGCATCCACCTGGCCGGCGCGTACTTCACCAGCGGCTCCACTACGTTGCGCATTTCTCCGCCGCCCGCATCGGCCCCCTTCGACGACTGCGACATGGCGATGCCCATCTCGGGTCAGGGGGCCTTTGCCTTCAGCACCGTCGGCCTAACCAACTCGGACCGTAAATCGTGGGATTGCGACCCCTTTCGGCACGATTGCTGGTTCGCGTGGACGCCCTCGCAGACCGGTGTGGCGATGATGGAGGCGTGCGACGCCGGTGGGACGAATAACGCGAATAGCTTGCAGATGGCGCTCTATGGAGTGTGCGGCGAAGCGCCGTTGCTGTGCAACAGCAACTTCCAGGATCCGCCGCTTCCATTTTGTCAGATCAAGATCTGCCATCTGGTCGTTGCGGGGCAAACATATTACATCCGTCTCGGGGTGACCTTTGAGCAAAATAATGCGACGGGCAACCTGAACATCGAGGTACGTCCGCCCAACGCCGGCATCATGGCGCCGGCCGGCGCGATCGATGAACCCGGCGACTGTGAAGCTGCGCCGGCCGACGATATCAACGGCGGCTGTGATGTCGATCCGCCCGCGTTCACGCCGATGAATCTGTGCGAGGTTCGCACGGGAACTTGCTCTTCGCGCAAGCTGCCGCTTTTCGACGGATCCGCTCCGGCCGCGCTGACCGTCGACAGCGACTGGTACGAGTTCACGCTCGACACCGATCAGGCCGTCACGGTCACGGGCGAGAGTGAGTTTCCGCCGAACGGCCGCATCATGCTCAACTGTCCGGCCATTCAGGTGAAGCGTGTCTATCTCTCGCCGAGTTGCACCGGCACCTACAGCCTCAACATGACCACGAATGTCCTCGTCGCCGGGACATACTACTACGTTATCTCGCCGCAGCAGAGCGCCGGCACCTCTGCCAGCACCTGCGGCAACGGCGACCGGTACTGGTTCCGCATCGAGGGTTCGACGCCGTGCCCGGCCCCGTGTGCCGCGGACTTCAACGGTGTCAACGGCGTGACCGTGCAGGACATCTTCGACTTCTTAACTGCGTGGCTCGCCGGGAATCCCTCGGCCGACTTCAACCACATCAACGGCGTGACCGTGCAGGACATCTTCGACTTCCTCACCGCGTGGCTCGCGGGTTGCTGAGCCGCCTCTTCCTTTTCCTCCCTTTTCATGCCCAGGGGCCTCGCAGCCCCTGGGCATCTTGGCAGAACGTGGTATCTTTGCGAGGTGAGTATCATGCGACAAGTACACCGCGGATTTACATTGATCGAGCTGCTGGTAGTGATTGCGATCATCGCCTTGCTGATCTCGCTCCTGCTTCCCGCGCTCGGCGCTGCACGTCGGGCCGCGAGGTTGAGTGTTTGCACAGCCAACATGCAGCAGATCGGTCGTGCGCAGTTCACCTACGCCGCGGATTTTCGCGATTTCATCGGTGCATTCAACGGCTTGCCGGAGCACCTGCAATACGACCACGGTTTCGCTATTCTCCAGGGCGTTAACGGGCTCCATTTCTGCAACGAGCAAGCATTTACGATCCTGGAGCAGTATGGCCAACCCGTCAATCGCGTAGCAAGTAGTTCTCATGGGATTAATAGATTCAACGGCAAGCAAGGCAAGAGCATCAGTGCGATCACCGAGCAGCACAGCCACCTCGCGATGATGGGGTACTTGGGTGAAAAGGCTCCGATGCTTTCGTGGGCGTGCCCGGAGGATCGAGCCCGGCTGGATTGGCAGAAGAACCCTGACGGGGTAGCAACGTCCGCATACCGACCACGGCGTGGGGCTAACTCGCAAAATGTTTCTTGGCTCGCATATAGCTCGAGCTACCAGCTCCTGCCGCCGGCGTGGCTTGCGAACAAGGCCCCGTCGCCGACAGCTCAAATGATCCAGTTCGGGATTGGACAGCCGTTTGAGCAGAGCGACGTGCACAATCTTTATAACTACAACAAGGGCGAAACGCTCGGCCGTCGCAAGCTCAGCGACGTCGCGTATACGGCTCAGAAGGTCGCGGTCGCCGACTCGCAGCAGCGGCACTTCGGCGACGATCTGTATTATGCGTTCCCCGATGCGAAGCAGCCGCTGCTCTTCTGGGACGGCTCGGTGAGCGTTCGTCGTACTGGTGACGGCAACAAAGGGTGGAACCGCCTTCGGCCGAGCGATATGCAGGATACAACGAGGTTCACCTATACGGCCGATCCGGGCTTTGAGTCCGTGCCGCCGGCCGGCTCGCTCTCAACGCTGACGGCCAAGATCGACGCGGCGTACTACAAGTGGACCCGCGGCGGCCTCAAGGGCATCGACTTCGGGGGCGGCGAGATCGACACCAGCGGGTGGTAAGCCCGAGCTCGTCCTCGGCTCCTCCCGCTGGACACGCTACGGCCTCAAGGGCGTGGACTACGCCGGCAAGCCGTGAGGCGAGCCTTACTCGCGCAGCACGAAGACCACCGGCACGTCGGCCTCGCTGCGGACGTTGACGCCGCCCGCGCGGGCCGGCGTGAAACGCCAGGAGCGCACCGCCTCGAGCGCGGCCTGATCGAGTAAGCCCACGCCGGACGAGCGTGCGAGCGAGAGGCCGGAGACGCCGCCGTCGGCCTCGATCACGACGTGGACGAGCGCGGCGCCCTGCTGCCGCCTGCGGCGGCACTCGTCGGGATACCTCGGCGGCGTGTTGGTGCTCAGCGGCACCGGCCCGTGCGCGACGCCCGGCTCGCTGACGGCCGGTTTCGAAGAAGAGGAACGAGCCGGCGTGCGTGCCGTATCGGTCGGTGGGTGGACGCTCGCCTCCGTGGTCGCGGCGGGCGCGGACGCCGCGGCAAGGTCGGGCGGTGGTGAAACAGGGTCGCTCGTCGCGGGTAGTTCGTCGGCCCGGGCCGCCATGCGGGCGAGCGCACGGCGTGCCGCGAGCAGGCCGGCCCACGCCGAGCGGAGCGACGCGTCCAGCGCGTCGGCGTGGCGCGTGAACACCGCCGAGTTTTGCGGGTGCTCGACCGGCCGATCGTTCGATTCGCGCGGCATTGGCTCAGCAGCGTGCGCGAGCACGTCCGCGGCCGTCAGGTCCAGCGGCGTGATGTCCGCGGCGAGGGGCGAGAAAGTCACATCATGCTCGACTGCGGCAGTGTCCGTCACGATCGGCGGCAGTGCGGCGGCAGGGACCGCCGACGGACCCTCGCGCATCACTTCGGCTGTCTGCTCGGCCGTCGATGTGACCACGGCCTCACTCGGCAGGAGCCGGATGGTCACGCCGCGGGTTTCGTGTGCGGCTTCGCCTTCGGGGATCGCGATGCGCGGCGGCTGATCGCCAAGGCCCCACACCACCAGCGCCACGCCCGCCACGGCGTGGAGGGCGAGCGACGCGCCGACAGGGATGAGCCAGGCCCGGAGCATGCGATACCGATCCCCCGATGATCGTATCGGCGCAGGCACCGAGCCCCTCCGGCACGATCAGAACTCCCAGCCCACATTGAGGTAGATCTGCGCCGCCGGGCTCTCGTTGGTCGTGCCGAAGAGCGGCGCGACGTTCACCGTGAGGTTCGGCACAGGCCGCCACTGGATGCTGGGCCCGATCACGAAGGAGGTGCTGAAGTCGCCGCGGTCGCCCTTGACGTCGGTCGCCGCGAAGACGCTCTCGATGCCGAGCGAGAACTTCTCGTCGATGATGGTGCGGGCGACGGAGGCGGTGACGGAGTATTCGGCCTCGCGCTCGCCGGAGAGCTCGTATTCGAGGATGAAGTTGGCGCCCCAGTGCCACCCCTCGGCGATCTCGCCGCCCAGCAGCAGCTTGGGCTCGATCTTGTCGGGCCGCTCTTCGAGCGTGATGTACTCGAAGTAGAACGTCGGGTTGCCCCAGATCTCGCCCCAGTCGGCCAGGGCCCAGCGCACCTCGAACTGCCCGCCCCACAGCGTGTCGTCGCTGTCGGTGTCGTAATCTTGGCGGAGGTAGAAATCGAGCTGGAAGCGGTGCGGCAGGCCGATCTCGACCTCCTGCAGGAACCGCCATTCCGTCTCGCCGCCCTGGTCGGCGCGCTTGACGGTCGCGCGGGCCCAGCCTTCCACCTCGACCTTGCCCTCGGGGATGACGTACACGCGGGTCGAGGGGAAGCGGCGGGTGGCGGTCCAGCGGGGCTGGTTGTACGAGCCGACGCGGTCTTCCTCGCGCAGCGACGAGGCGGGCCGCCCCTCGACGACGACGGCCGGCAGCTCCCACGAGCCCCTGTGCTCGGGGCCGAAGAGTGGGTTGCGCTGCGGCTCGAGGCTCGGGGTGTCGAGCCGCGTCGAGCCGTCGGTCGAGGAGGCGGTCGAAGCGCCGGGCTCCCGGCTGGCGGCGGAGGCGAGCAGCCGCATGGAGCTTTCGGCGTCGGTGTCGGCGTCCGCGCCGAGGTGCCGGGCCAGCGACAGGTCGGTGTGGAGGTTCAGCCCGGCGTCGTTGTCGGCGAGGGCGGCGGCGATCGGGAACGCCGTCAGCAGGATCCCGGCGGCACGATGGATGCGGAGGTGGCTCATGGTGGCCACGAGCATACCGAAACGGGTGTCAGCGCGCAGAAGTGGCCAGCTCGCGGTGCCGCGTGTGGAAAAGCGGTTGGTGGTGCTGGTGTGCGGGGGGGGGTGTTAGTCGCGAGCGTCGATCTCGCCGCCGCCGAAGTCGATGCCGCTGAGCCCGCCGCGGGTCCACTTGTAGTAGCCGTAGACACGCCCGGCCTTGTTCAGCTCGCTGGCGCCGACGGGGATGGGGGATTCGTAGACCGGGTCGGGGACGTAGTTGAACTGCATCGCCGGCCCGGGCTCGCCCCCGGCCGTGCCGCGGTTGAGGCGGTTCCAGCCGCGGTTGGCGTTTTTCGTGATGCGTGTGGAGACCGACGAGTCCCACATCAGCACCGGCTGGCGGGCCTCGGGGAAGCCGTAGAACAGGTCCGTCCGGCCGGCGTGGCGTTGCTGGCTGTCGGCGATGGCGACCTTCTGCGCGGGAAAGGCCACTTCCGTGATCTTTCGACCGCCGACGGGCTCGCCCTTGCTGTAGTTGTACCCGCCGTGCGACGAGCCCTGGTTGAAGAGCAGGTTGCCGGGCGTCGCGCCGGCCGCGCGGCGAGCGGGGTCGCGCAGGTACGCCGCGGGGTTGAGCTGGTAAGTCGAGCTGTACACGCGCCAGGCCAGGTTCCCCTCGGGCTCGTCCCGGCGGAGGGCCGGGCGCAGGGCGGTGTCGCTCATCATCGCGATCGGGCCGAGGCTCTGCCAGTATCGCCGCGGCCCGTCCTCGGGGCAGACGGCCGAGGGCATCAACACCCGCTCACCCATATAGTCGGCGAGCACGAGGTGGCTGTGCTCCTCGGTGAGCATGGGGACGTTGACGCCGGTGATGGGGGAGAAGCGGTAGAAGCCGCCGGGGACGTCCTCCACGCGCGGGTCGTAGCGGCCGACGATCTCGCGTGCCTGCTCGCAGCAGTGGTACATCGTCGGGAAGAGGTGGTCGCCGGAGTTCCAGCCGTCCTGGACGCGGCCGTTGAACGCGGCGATGAAATCCTTGTGGTCGTGGGCGTATTCGGCGTGCGCCCGGCCGAACTGCTGCAGGTTGGCCATGCACACCGCGGCCCGGGCGGCCCGGCGCGCCTCGCGCAGGGCCGGCAGGAGGATGCTCACCAGCAGCGCGATGATCGCGATGACCACCAGCAGCTCGATGAGCGAGAAGGCGCGAGCAGGCGTCCAGGCGTCGGGGCGTCCGGGCAACAAGGGACGACGAGACCCTTGTTGCGTTGGACGCCCGATTGAGTGACGAGTGGGGGGGTGCATCGTGATCACTGTTGCTCTCGCGGCTCAAGCTTGATGCCTGGGCGCCTCGTGCCTCGACGCCTTCCTTGTTCAGCAGCCCGCGAGCCAGGCGGTGAGGAAGTCGAAGATGTCCTGAACGGTGACGCCGTTGACGTGGTTGAAGTCGGCCGAGGCGCTGCCGGCCAGCCAGGCGGTGAGGAAGTCGAAGATGTCCTGCACGGTGACGCCGTTGACGCCGTTGAAGTCGGCCGCGCAGTCGAAGCCGATGGCGAGCGTCCCACCGCCGCGGAGCGTGCCCGGCTGCGAGGCGAGGCGGACCCACACCGGCTGGTTCTGCGTGACGGTGACCGCGACGGTCGCGGGCGGGACGTGCGCGCCGTTGGAAAGCGTTGATTCGGAGCCGCAGGCGAGCTGGACGCCGTTGCACGAGTCGTAGACCGACAAGACGGTGTCGAGGCTGTTGATGTTCATGCCGTCGAAGGTGGTGATGATCGCTTCGCCCGAGCGGCCGGGCGTGTACTTATACCAGAGCGAGCCGCCGCTGGAGCCGGCGCAGGAGGCGCCGCCCGAGTTGCACGCGGGGGCGTTGTCGAAGGCGAAGTCTCCCTCGGCGACGGGCTGGGCGTTCTCGCACGAGTCGTTGAACGAGCCGGGGAACTCCGCGACGCTGACGCTGAACGGGCCGGTGTGGTTGGCCTTGGTGGCGACCTGGATCGTCAGCTGCTGCCCCGCGGCCGCGCTGAAGCAGACGAACGAGTTGTTGCTGGCGCTGAAGACGTTGTCGTTGCACGCGATCAACTCGGAGCCGCACGCCCCGTCGTAGACCGCCAGCACGGGGTCGGAGCCGGGGTAGACGGCGCCGATCTGCACGTTGCCCGTCGCCGCGACGGTGTAGGTGAACCAGACGTCGCCGACCGTCTGCAGCGAGCAAGGGGTCGGCGTCTGCACCGTGGCGTCGGTGAGGTTGAGCCCGGTGTTGTTGCCCAGCGCCAGCGGCAGGGCGTTCGCGCAGGCGTCGTTGTCGGGGCGAGCGACCTCGGTCTCGGTGATGGTCATCGCGCCCATCCCCTCGTCAACGCCGAAGCCGGCGTTGGCGAGCGTGCCGACGAGCATGACGATCGGCTGGTTGGCGGTGATGTTGATCGAGCCGCCGAGCTTGTCGCCGCAGTCGACGGCGTAGTCGTAAAAGACCTCGGCGATCTCGTTGCCGTCGCAGGCGTCGAAGAACGCGGCGTCGTAGAAGACGTCCTCGTCGCCGCCGCAGAAACTGATGTACGCGGTGCCGCTGACCGACGGCGTGTAGACGAACCAGAGGGTGTGCCCGAGCTCGCCGCCGAGGTTGATCAGGGCGCTCTCGGACTCGCCGTCGGTGTCCGCCCCGGCGTTATTCAAGGTCAGCCCCCCGGCGGTGTCGGCGGCCGTGATGGGCGTCGCGTGCTCGCAATGGTCGTTCGTCGGCGCCCCGGCGAACGTCGCTGCGGTGCTTGCCGCCAGGATGGCCGCGGGTGTCCACATCATCTTCTTGAGCATGTCACGAACCTCCTCAGAGAGCCAGTCACCCCCGCCACCCAATCCCGTTATGCCCGGTCCAGCCCGTCGGGCCCCTCCGGCTTGCCGCCGGCCCGGAGTGCGTACGCAATCCGAAAATTTGCTCGGACAGCGTTATTTTCCCCCGAGATGGATCGTCGGGGCACCTACAAGATACCACGATTCGGCAATGTTGCAAGAGTTGTTGCAAGAAACATAGCTTGTGATATAATCAAGTCGATGCTGCTAGACTTTGGCATCCTCATGACGCGATCGTCCCGCGATCAACCGCGACCGCCCTGGTCGGACGCCGCCCCGCCTGCGCACGATCTGGGGGACTTTCTGCGCGAGGTGGTGACGCCGCTGCAGGAAGCGCTGCGGCAGGCGATCCACTCGCTCCGCACGCCGTGCCGAACCCCCGCGGAGCTGGCCAAGCTGCTGGAGCTGGACCGCACCTCGGCGTGGCGGGTGTGGCAGGCGGCGTTTGCCGCATCGCCCGAGGAGTCGGCGCTGGCGATCTCGGGGGAGACGGCGGTGGCGCGGTTTCTGGACGCGGTGGAGCGGCACGGGCGCGAGCCGGGGGCCGTCGGCGACGCGCGGGCGAGCCTGGGGCGGTTTGTCGACGCGGTATCGTCGGAGATCGGCGATGCGGCGACGCTCAAGATGATCCTCGCGGCGGCGGATTCGCAGATCTTCGACGACGCGCGTTCGATGCGGCTGCTGCACGACGCCGCACGCCTGCGCGTGGGCGCGGAGGCCGACGCGTCGCTGCGCATCAACGTCCGGGCGATGAGCCAGTTTGAAGGGCTGATCGACCTGGCGTCGGCGACGGTGTACAGCGGGCTGCGGACGCTGCGGGCCGGCACGCCGTGCGTGCTGAGCACGCGGAGCCTGTACGTGATGAACACGGCGGCGGAAAACCCGCAGTTCAGGACGACGGTCTTCTCGCGCAGGCCGTTGGGCGATGCGCAGGGCGAGGCTGCGCCCGACGCCGCGATGCCCGGCGGCGCGACGCCCATCCCCGTGCTGGAAGCGGCGTCGGACCTGAACGGCCGATCGCTCTGGGAGATCGAGGCCGGCGGTCGCGCGTACGCGTGCGCCTCGGGCGGGCGCACGGGCAAGCGCGGCGAGTCGTCGATCTGCTACGGCGACATTCTCCCGGCGTCGACGACGACATTTGCCGCGTACGACTGGATGGCGACGGGCGTTGACGTCTGCGTGCCGACCGAGACGCTGGTGATGGACATGTACCTGAGCCAGGAGGAGCACGCGCTGGGGTTTGTGCACGAGCCGCGTGTGTACGAGCACGTGCACGGCGAGCGCGCCGGCTGGGGGACGCGGCACATCGGACCGGCCTACCCCGGACGGTTCGAGCACTTCGTCCCCGGCCAGCCGCGGCCGGTGATGCCGGAGTTCGCCGCCTATGCCGCGATCGCGGGGCGCATCGAAGAACAGCTCGGCGTCGCGCTCGATCGGTTCCACCTGTTCCGCTGGCGCATGAGCGTGCCGATCGTGAACACGTCGGTGCTGATCTATTCCGAAGACCCGCGGTCGGACTCGACGAAGTGGCCGTTGAACACCGCCTCGTCGTCGCGGTTGAAAGCCGACCCGTCTCGGGTCGGCCCGCGCGACGAGTGAGCCGCCGGCCGACGCGTGGTCACTGCTGGCCGAACGACGAGCGTGCGATCATTCAAGCCGCCGGTTGCGGGGGACGTGTTGTAAAGAAACACGCAAGGTTGCGTAACGGCCGCATGTGTAAAGACGTGCGCTACAGAGATCTAGCGCAGTTTGCACACTCCGGCGCTATAAAGCGCGCACACGAACGATTACGCTCTCCGCCGTGCGTGGGATACTGGATCCCGCGTGATGCATGCCCATTGCCGGATGCCGCAGGGACGGCGGAGAACTCACGATTATGAACACACGGCGCGCCGCGTTCACGCTCATCGAACTGCTCGTGGTCATCGCGATCATCGCGGTGCTGGTCTCGCTGCTGCTGCCGGCGCTCGGGCAGGCACGCGAAGAAGCCCGCGCCACGCAGTGCGGCGTCAACACCCGCTCGGGCGCCACCGGCGTCGCCGCCTACACCACCGACAACCGCGGCTACTACCCGCCCTCCTACGTCTATCCCGAGTCGGTCACCTCCCCCGTCTGGCACCTCGCCGAGCAGCGCGAGACCAACCCCAACGGCTCGGGGTACGTCCACTGGTCGTACTCGCTCCTGGGCAACGGCGAGGGGCGCGTGGCCGAGAAGGCGTTCGCCTGCCCCGCGCAGTCCAGCGGCGGCGCGCCCCGCACCAACCCCGGTCCCGAGGCCAAAGACTGGGAGCCCAACCAGAAATCCCAGGACGGCGGCTCGGCGAGCAGCCCCAGCCAGCTCACCGACCGCCAGGCGCGGCGGATGGCTTACACCGGCAACGCCGCGATCTTCCCGCGCAACAAGTTCAGCGCCTCGACCGCTCGCCGCAACCGCCTCGTCAAAGACAGCGAGTTCGAGAACCCCTCCAAGGTCGTCCTCGTCACCGAGTACGAGGACGAGGGCGGCTGGAAGGTGCTCTTCAAAGAGGGCGCGGGCGACGGCACCGCCTCCGGCGAGATCAAGAGCCACCGCCCCGTCTCGCCGTTCCTCGGCGTCAGCTCGGGGTACTGGCCGTATGACGAGGTCGACAGCGGGCGGTTTGCGCGGTTCCGGTATCCGCACCGCAACGAGATTCTGGAGCGGAACTCGCTGCCGCAGATCGTCGACGACAACGACCTGTCGCTCAACGCGGTCGGGCGGAATCACCCCGGCGGCTCCGACCGGCGGGGCAGCACCACCAACTTCTCCTTTGTCGACGGGCACGTGGAACGCACGACCATCGAAGAGACGATCAAGAAGCGCCTGTGGGGCGAGAAGTTCTACTCGCTGACGGGCTCGTCGGCGACCAAGCGCGTGCAGACGTTCAAGGAAGACACGGGCAACGGCTGGGAAGAGAAGTGACGTTGCCTCCCGGCGTCTTGTGATAAGCCGCCGGGGCTTTGTTGGTAAGAGCGCGAGAAGGAGCACGCCGCGGAAGTGGGGGGGCACGGCGACCGCTGTTCGTCCGCGCGGACCGGACGGCTTGTGGTTCAGGGAATCGCAACAACGACACGTTCGGCCTCGCTTTTGGTTTGTTCCTGGTGTTGATCGAGAGTCACCCTTGAGGAGGCACACGCACATGAACGTCACACGCACCCGCATGCTCACCCTGCTGGCCGCGGCCGGCGCGGCCACCGGCGCGGCCCAGGCCGGCGTCACCTGCACGACCGGCTCGCTCCCCGCGCCGGCGCCCAGCGTCATCCACATCTCCGGCGCGACGCTCCAAGAGTCGTTCCTCCGCGCCCCGGCCGCCACCAACGACTACATCGACGTCGACGGCGACGGCAACGCCCGCGCCTACCCCGGCGCGGGCGGCACGGTCGACCAGCTCGCGCCCTACATCTTCCCGCCCGCGGGCATGGGCGGCTCGGCCGTCTGGAGCGCCAGCGTCCACTGGGGTCTGACCTACTCGGCCAACGGCTCGGGCACCGGCCTGCAGGAGCTGGTTGATTTCGGCCGCTCGTGGGTCACCACCACCGGGTCGACCGTCGGCGCCGACCTGCCCGTCAACCGCCGCACCACCGCGTATTTCAACTCGCACGTGTTCATCAGCAACGGCGTGCTCGTCCCCGGCGACATCGGCAACCCCAACAACCCCGGCGGCAACCCCATCCGGGCCGTCGCCTCCACCTCTCCCGTCGGCGATTTCTACACCGCGCTCTACACCACCACCTCGGTCGCCTCCACCGGCGGCGGGCAGGGCCTCTGCTCCGAGCTGATCGGCGCGATGAGCGTCGACATCGCCCCGATGGACGTGCCCACCTCGTACTTCGCGATCGTCCCCGGCGGGGCCGCCGTCTTCAACAACCTCCCGCTCACGCCCGGCTACGGCGACAACGCCTTCACCAACCCCGACAAGGACGGCACCTTCGTCGTCAGCGGCTCGCGCACCAACAAGCTCATCACCCTCGGCGGGGGCGCCAACCTCCTCGGCCAGCTCGGCGCTGCCACCATCCACGGCTGCGCCGTCGATCCGATCCAGCGCCCCATCGCCGACAGCAACACCATCTTCGACACGCCCACCGCGCACGCCCCCGTCGCCGCGATGGTCAACTTCGGCGTCGGCAAGCAGCAGATCGACATGTCCGACCTGCGGTACCTCACCGTCGCCGGCCGCATGAGCACCGGCGAGAACCTCAACTTCGTCGCCCGCCAGTCCGGCTCGGGCACCCGCGCCGCCTGGGCGACCTCGCTGGGCATCGACCCCTCCTTCGCCAAGGGCGACGGCGTCGGCATCAACAACAACGGCCAGGCGTCCGGCGGCGTCTCCGGCGAGTACGACCGGCCGGGCCTCAAGTGGCTCCCGGCCAACAAGAACGGCTCGGGGAACGTCGACACCACCGTCATCAACTGCCGCACGTGCGTCGGGCACAACGGCGCCGAACGCGGCGTCGCCAACGGCTGGCTCACCAACGGCTCGGCCGAGGTGCTCGCCGTCCGCAACAACGTCGCCCCCTACAACGGCAGCGAGTACTCACGCCCCTCGATCGGCGAGCTGCTGCACAACGACGCCAACGGCTACGTCATCGCCGGCCCGGCCTCCTTCGCCACCTTCGGCGACCCGCGCTCGGCCTCCGAGGCCAAGGGCGGCTATGGCTGGATGGAGCCCTTCGACGACACCCTCGTCACCAACGGCGTGTACGACCTCGGCGAGCCCTTCAACGACGTCAACGGCAACGGCGTCCGCGACGCCGTCGAGCCGCGCACGACCTGCGAACGGCCCACGCTCTACCCGGCGATGCGCAACGAAGAGGCCGCCGCGTACATCAACAACATCATGCGCTCCGTCGACGCCTTCGTCGCCCTCCCCGGCTCCGACGAGACGGTCTTCACCCCCGGCGAGCTGCTGGCCAAGAAGTTCGTGCTCCTCAGCGCCACCGACTATGTCAAGCAGAGCTCGCCGGTGAACCCGACCGTGCTCGTCTCCAACCCCGCGTTCAACGGCGCGCTGCAGACCTTCACCAGCAGCAACTCCGAGTACGCCGATTTCGCCTACCAGGCCTTCGGCAACGCGACGCGCGTCCCCACCGCCGGGGCTCCCGGGGCGACCGCGGGCAAGGTCCCCAGCCGCATCATCGCGGGCGGCGTCTACTCCGATCAGGCCCTCGTCCCCTCGGGCGACAAGTACGCGATCCAGGACGCCTCGATGACGGCCTTCGGCCAGGCGGCCCCTGGCTTCCTCGCCTACGGCACCAACCTGGGGCTGCGCAACCTCGTCGCCGGCGACTTCAACGCCGACGGCCTGCGCAACATCAACGACGCCGCGGACATGATCGCCGCCTGGCGTCAGCGCACGGGCGGCCCGGCGTGGGTCTCCCCCGCCGCCTCCGGCTCGCTCGCCTCCCTCGCCTCCACCCTCGCCGCCCAAGGCACGTTCTTCAACGCCGACGTCCGCCCCGGCGTCGCCTGCATCGAGATCCTCGGCGATTACAACAACGACGGCTCCTTCGACGCCTACGACCTGCGCTTCTGGGCCGACGGCTTCGCGATCGCGGCCACGGGTCCCCACGCCGGCAAGCTCGACCGCAAGGCCGGCTTCATAGTGCTCGATAACGCCCTGAACGCCGCGACCGCCGGCGCCGACCACAACGTCTTCAACACGGTGCTCAAGACCGGCAAGCCTTACGCCGCCGGCGACGCACGCGGCGACGTCGCCAACGTCCAGGGCCTCGAGACCGTCGGCTTCCAGCCGATCGGCGCCGACGGCTACCTCGGGACGCTGCTCAGCCCGGCCGAGAAGAACATCGTCGACGCCTACGACATCGACTACGTCTACGCCCAGTTCAAGACGAACCACAACCCGGCGATCACCGACGGCGAGGCCGACTGGTCGGTCCTCAGCGAGGCCGTCACCTTCGACCTCTCCGCGGATATGACCGGCGACCTCGTTGTCAACCAGGACGACGTGGTCGAGCTGGTGACGGTCATCCTCGGCACCTCGATGGGCGACGTGAACCTCGACGGCGTCGTCAACAGCGCCGACCAGGCGATCGTCAACGCCTCCATCGCCACGCCGCCGGCCTCCCCCTCGTGGGCCAATGGCGACCTCAACGGCGACGGCGTGGTGAACGCGGCCGATCTGGCGCTGGTCGTCCCGGGCTGTGCCGCGGACTTCAACGGCGTCAACGGCGTGACGGTGCAGGACATCTTCGACTTCCTCACCGCCTGGCTCGCCGGGAACAGCTCGGCGGACTTCAACCATGTCAACGGCGTGACGGTGCAGGATATCTTCGACTTCCTCACCGCCTGGCTCGCCGGGTGCTGATCGGTTCTCACCTGTGAAGAGCCGAGAGGGAAGCCTCTCGGCTTTTATTATCTTTTCTTTTCGATTTCGCAGCCGGTGCGGTGGGCGTCAGTCCGCGTGGCGGAAGAGGTCCAGGAAGCGGTTCTCGTATTGAGCAAAGACGCCCAGGCGGTCGAGCTCCTGCTTGAGCGCCACGGCTTTGAGCCGGTCCTTGCGGGCCTCGTCGAAGAGGCGTTCGATCCGCCGTCGCGAGGCCAGATCGAGCGGCGGCTCGCTCGGTTCGGCTCTCGCGGCTTCGCTCGAAGGCGGCGCGGCCTCGCCGCTTTCTTCGCCAAGTTCCTCCGCCTGCCCGAGTATGCCCTGCGCCTTGAGCTGCTCGTACACCTGGGTGAGCGCCTGGTCCACGACGTCGGCCTGCTTGCCGAGTTCGTCGAGGGCGATGTCGATCCCCGCGAGCACGCTGAAGACGCTCAACGCCACGCGGGCCGCCTTGGGGTTGGGGATGTTGGCGGCAAAGTACGGGATCTCGGCGAGCAGGCACATGCCGCTGACCCCGTGCTCGGCGGCGGCGGCGAGCACCACGCCGTTGAGCCCGCCGATCTGCCCGTCTTCCATCGGCTCGACTTCCGCGCGGCGGAGCTCGGCGAGCGCAGCGGTGCTGGTCGCGATGCCGGCCACCTTGGGGTCCGCGGCCGGGTGCAGCGCCGAGGCCATCGACGCGAACGTGACCACCCGTTCGACCCCGAACTCAGCCGCGGCCTCCATCAGCTCGTGCGCGTAGGCGTACGTCTTCCCCGTCGGCTGCGCCTCGCCGATGAACGCCACCAGGTCTCGCCCGCCGCGCGGGTTGGACCAGCGGAAGAAGACGCCGTGCGGCAGCCGCACCGGCGCGACCAGCCCGTCCTTGACGAGAACCTCGCCCACGTCGAAGTACTCGCGCGCCGAGAGCTCGGCGTGCTGGCGCATGCCCAGTTGCTGGATGAGATAACTGACGGCGATGACCGCCACGTTGCCCATGCCGGGCCACGCCGCGATCAGCCAAGGCTTGGCGTTCGTGCTCATACGGTGATCCCCGCTTCCACGCAACTCTATACGGCGGCCGGGCTTGACGCGATCGCGCGGCGACCCGGCGCTCCCACTCGGTCCCGCAAACGCCGGGCCGACCACGTTGCCGTCGGTTCTCACGGTTTGTTGGGAGGCGTGCGTCTTATCGCGCCGCTTCTTCATGGCCGATTCACACGCTCTTCACGGCCAGCGGCGAGACTGTGCATGTATCGCGAGGTGGCGCATGGGGCATCGTCTTCCACTGGCCATTGTGACGGGGGCGTCGTCGGGCATCGGCTTGCACATCGCGCGGCTGCTGGCGGAACGCAACTACCGCACGGTTCTCATTGCACGCCGGGAAAAGCGTCTGGACGACTTGGCCGCAGAGTTGAGCAGGTTCTCGCCGAGCGTGGCCCTTCCGATGGATCTTGCGGATGTGGACTCGATCGACGCCGCGCTCGCGCCGGTGTTTGAGAGCGAGGGCCCGGCGAGCGTGGTGATCAACTGTGCCGCGCTCGGGGTCTACGCACCCTTTGAACAGCAGAACACGGACGTGCTGTCGCGGATCATGCGGATCAACCACGAGGCGCCGGTGCGGATTATCCGGGCCGCGTGGCCGGGCTTCGTGGAGCTGAAGAGGTTGGGGCAGGTCGTCCATGTGATGAACATCTGCTCAAGCTCCGCCCGCGTCGGCGCGTGGGGGCTCGCGGGATACGCGGCCTCCAAAGGCGCGATGCGGGCCCTGACGGAAGTCCTGGCGTCCGAGCATCACAACGACGGCATCCGGTTCACACTTGTGTACCCCGGCATCGTCGCCACGCCGTATTTCGAACAGCCAAACATGGACATCCTGTGGCAGATCGTGAAGCGGCACGCGATCTCGCCCGAGCATGTGGCCAGGAAAGTCGTCGACGCGATCGGCACCCGGCGGACGGTCATGTACGTCCCCGCGCACTACCGGCTGATCGACCTGCTCTACGCGCTGAGTCCGGCGGCCGCACTCCGCATCGTGCGGCAGCAGAGCCAACCCTCCCAGGCCGACGCGAGCAGACTCGGCGCAGGGGCCGCCCAGGCGGCGTTGGAGTGAAAGCACGCCAGCACGGTGTTCAACCGACGCCGCTCATCAACAAAGCACGCATTTCATACAGCAAAATGAACAAAAAGAAGAACGGGAGACTCCCCGCCGGAGAGTCTCCCGTTGCAACACGCTCGGAGGGATTCGAACCCCCAACCCTCGGTTCCGAAGACCGATGCTCTATCCATTGAGCTACGAGCGCACACGCCGCGGCCTGTTCGTCCCGGCTTGCTCATGATAGAGCCGGACCGGCCGATCAGCCCCGGCGGGGATTCCGCGGCGTGGGCGGCCGACGGTCCGACCGCCGCGGCGGATACGGCCCGCTCGGCGGCGAGCCGGTTTTCTGCGGGGCGTCGGTGCCCGCCGCGTCATTCCCGCCCGGATAATCGGCCTCGCCCGGTGTTTCGCCGTTCCCGCTCGAAGCCGCGTCCGGCCCCGCGGCCTCGCCGCTCGCGGTCGATCCACGCGTCGCCGGGTGTCCTTCGTCGGCGTGCAACTCTGTCGCCGTTGCTGGTTCGTGCTCGCCGTCCGCGCGTGCGTCATCGTCGCGCGCCGGGCGAGCCGCGGCCGCCGCGTTCTCGACCTGCGTCGGCTTGGCGAAGACCAGCCTGCCGGCCGAGGTCTGCATGGTGCTGCTCACCGTGAGCGCCGCGTCCTGCCCGATCAGCCCCGCGGCGTTTTCGGCGACGACCATCGTGCCGTCGTCGAGGTAGCCGACCGCCTGCCCCGGCTGTTCGCCCGGCTTGACGAGGCGGAGCACGATCTGCTCACCCGGCGCAAGCGCCGGACGGAACGCGGCCGCCGTCTCGTGCAGGTTGAGCACGCCCACGCCCTGGATCCGCGCCACGCGTTCGAGCGCCGAGTCGGTCGTCACCAGGATCGCCGGCATGAGCCGCGCGAGTTCGACGATCATCTGGTCGACGGCCTTGCCCGGCACGGGCGTCTCGTCGATCGTCACGTCGAGCACGCCGCGCTGCAGCCGCCCGATCACGTCGAGCCCGCGCCGCCCCTTGAGCCGCTTCATTCGGTCGGCCGAGTCGGCCAGCGTCTGCAGCTCGAGCACCACGAACCTCGGGATCACCAGCGGCGTCTGCAGCATCCCCGTCGCCGCGACCTCGGCGATCCGCGCGTCGATGAGCGCCGAGGTGTCGAGCAGCAGCGGCTTGGGGCCGCGGATCTGCCGCGAAAACTCCACGTAGGGGATGACCAGCCGGAAATCGTCCTGCGTCTGGATGACCGTGCTGACGCCGAGGTAGCAGAGCGTGATCCCGAGCATCACCTTGAAGGTCAGCACGATCGGCGACAGCTCGGTCATCACCCGCGGCTGGTTGATCCACGCCTGCATCATCAGGTCGAGCACCGCGCCGATCGCGATCGTCGCCAAGAGCCCGCCGAGGATGCCCAGCACGACGCCCGAGATCGTCGAGACTTTCTTCCTCGGCGTCAAGACGTCGGTCGTGACCGCGGCCAGGGCCAGCACGATCGGGATCGACAGCGTGATGACCCAGCGCATCTGCCGCGAGATGATGACGAAGTCGTCGGCGGTGTTCTCGGGCGCGTCGACGTCCTGCAGGAACGAGAGCAGCCCCACCGTGAACAGCAGCACGAAGAACGACATCCGCACGGCCTGGAGGATGGTCCGCTGCTGCTGCCGAGCCAGCTCGTGGGGCGAGGGCTGAGACGGGGAGGAAAAGTGCGGCGGCGCCGCCTCGCCGCCGCGCGGGGGCGTCTCGGCCGCGTCATGGTCGTGCTCGTCGGGCATCATGTCAGTTTACGCCGACGGCTGAAAACACGCGTTACGGGCTCAGAAGCGCCTGAGCAATCGCTCGATCGCAGGTCGAATCCCGATTCCGAAGTGAACCGTGGCACAGGCGTCCCGCCTGTGCCGTACGACTCCAGAGAACTTGCACAGGCGGGACGCCTGTGTCACGGCTGGAGGCTTGCCGCACGAAATTGCCATTACCGGTCTTCGCCCCGCGGCGTTCGGCGCTGTACCCTTCCTCATATGAGCGGCTGCGGCAACAACTCCTGCGGGTGCGGGCCCCAACCCTCCCGGGCCCTCCGCCGCGCCCCACGCGGCGGCGACGTCGTCGACCCCCGCCTCGCTCACCGCCACGCCGACGACTTCGACGACGAAGGCCCCAGCCAGGCCGATATCGAACGCTTCTCCGACCCCACCCGCACCTGCCCCGAGTGCAAGACCGAGGTCTACGACGACACCGACGTCTGCTGGAACTGCGGCCACGCCTTCCGCGGCGAGCTGGGCAAGATGCCCGCGTGGGTCATCGTCGCCGCGGTGCTGGTCATCGCGGCGTTCGTCGTCTTCCTCTTCGCATGACCGCGCACGACCGTTTCATACGGCCGCGGCGTGATGGCGCGGGTGATAGACCGGCTGCCGGTGCATCGCCTTGATGAGGCGCTCCGTCCGCCGCTCTTCGTGGTAGCCGTTCACCACGAGCATCGCGTGGATGATCCCCGGCACCCACAGGAAGATCGTCAGCAGCAGGTTGAGCAGCGCCTGCCCGACCTTGCCGCACGACAGCACCGCCAGCGGCGGAAGAAGTACTGCCAGCAAGTATCTCACTTTGCATCACCTCCGAACACGTTTCATAAAGCCGAGGGGCTCAGCCCCTCGGTCTTCAGAACAGTTGTTCGCAAAGTATGCTGAGCGATTTCACCCAGCCGCCAGGTGCACATCCCGCCGCAGGCCCAGCGTGTCGCTGGCGGTGGCGGTGGGGGGGAGGTCGGCTTCCGCCGGGTAGCGGTACACCCGCTCGACCCGCGGCCCGATGCGGCACAAGAGCTCGTGCGTGATCGTCCCCGCCGCCGCGGCGAGCGTCGGCAGGTAGTTCCGCCCGCCCTTATCGCGTCCGAAGAGCTCCACCTCGGCCCCGACAGCCGCGAACTGCTCGGGGACGTCTGTCACGTCCACCGTGATCTGGTCCATGCTCACGCGCCCGACGACGGGCGCGTAAATCACCGAGCCATTTCCGGGCGTTTCGCCGGTCGTGCGGTTGCCGGCCCCCAGCTCGTCGATCTCGGCCCCGCCGGGGCGTTCCCACTTGCGGGCGGTCAGGCCGACCCACCCCACGCCGTACCCGCCGCCGAGGGCGCGGGCGTACCCGTCGGCATACCCGACCGGCACGAGCGCGACCTTGCTGTGCCGCGGCGCGCGCCACGTCGAGCCGTAGCCCACCGGCCAGCCCGCGGGGACCGACTGCACGTGCGCGATGCTGCTCGTCCAGCGCACGGCCGGCGTCAGGGCGCGGGCCGCCTCGGCGAACTCGAACTTATCGGCATCGTGTTCGGCGAACTCTTCGCTGCAATACCCGAGCAGCCCCTGCCCGACGCGGACCATCGTGCCGTGGTAGCGTGACGAGCGGAACGTCGCGCACGAGTTGGCCGCGTGCACCGCCATGCCCCCCTCGGCACGACCGGCCGCGACGGCCTCGCGGAGCATCGGCTTGACCGACTCGATGAACTCCCTGAACACGCGGCTCTGCTCCCGCGTGAACTGCTCGTCGCAGCACGGCGAGGCGAAGTGCGTCATCAGCCCCGCGATCCGCACGCGCATCGACGCCGCGGCCTGCTGCACGAGCTGCCGCGCGTCGGCCGGGCAGACCCCGCCGCGGGCCAGCCCGCTGTCGAGCTGCACGTGCACCGGCAGGTTGACCCCCAGCCGCGACGCCATCTCGCTCAGCGACGAGAGCTGCCCCTGGTCGTGCACGACCAGGTGGATCCGCCCCATCGCGGCGTGCCGATACAGCGGGTCGTGCCGATCGATCTGCCGCACGGGCATGAGCACGAGGATCGGCGTCTTGGCGACCGCGTCGGCGATCTGCCTCGCCTCGTCGAGGGAGTAGACCGCGAGCATCTCGACGCCCGAGGCCGCCAGCCGCTTGGCCAGCCGCACGCCCCCCGTGCCGTACCCGTCCTGCTTGACGACCGCGCAGATGTTCACCGTCCCGCGTGCATCATGTCGCGGGGCGACCGCCTGATGCTCGTGGCGCGTGTTCTCTTCTTGGTGAGGCCCGGGGACATGCCCCCGGGCTTTGAGTTGCCCCGCGATATCCGCGCCCGCCCCGTGAGACGTATGCGGGTTCACCGTCCGCCGGAGCGTCTGCAGGTTCCGCTCAACCGCGGCAAGATCGAGTTCGAGTCGACTGGTCGGCACAAACGAATCCTTGTCTCATGAGGGCGCCGGCGGCGGGGCCGACCGGTGCGTGGGCGAACACGGCGTCGGATGCTCGGGGCCGGTCCGCAGATCGGTCCCGCCCGCAGGCGTTTGTATCGACCCCCGGCGCGTTCTACCATCAAAGGACGCACACCGAGTCATGAAAAGCGCCCGGGGGACGGGAGGGGGGAAAATGCGGGGACGGGGAAGACGCGGGGGACGGGGGAGGGACGGAGTCTGCCGGTCCGCGGCGCGAGCCTGCACCGTGCCGTCTCGGCGTTCATCCGTGATGTCCCTGATCCGTCCTGACTGGTTCCCTTTTCCGCTCCGACAGAACCCGATGCACACCATGCCCAACCCGTCGCCGTCTCATCCTGCTCCGCAGGCCGACATCGTTCTCGAATCGTTCGCGTCCTCCGACGTGGCCCGCGTTGTGCGCAAGGGTTCGCCCGCGCCGAAGAAGGCTGCCGGGAAGAAGACCGCCAAGAAAGCGCCCGTGAAGAAGAAGGCCGCCGCCAAGCCCGCCGCCAAGAAAGCTGCCAAGAAGACCACCAAGGCGGCGAGCGCCACGACCAAGAAGGCGGCCCCGAAGTCTTCGGCGAAGAAGACCGTTGGGAGAAAGACCACCAAGAAGGCGGCGAAGCAGACGGCCAACGCCGCTCCGTCCAAGCCCACCCCCGCGGCGGCCAAACCCGCCAAGCCGACGACCAAGGCGGGCAAGAAGCCCGCCGCACGGCGCGAGGGCAGGCCCGCCGCGGAGGAGCGGATCCTTCCCGCCTCCACCCCGATCTCGGCGATCACCGATCACGTCGACCACGGCGATCACGGCTCCGTCGTCGACTTCGACCGTCGTCCGCGGAACGACCACTCGCGTGAGTCGGGGCGTGTCGCCCCGGCCTCCGGACGGGCGAACGCCGAGATGAAGCGTGACCGCCAGCCCGAGCCGCGTGAAAACGCCCGGCCCGATCCTCGGCGTCAACCCGCCATCGCCAAAGACAGCGCCCCCGCCGCGCAAACCCCCCGAACCCCTCCGGCCCCCTCGCCCCCCCCGCCCCACGTCGAAGAGCCCGCCGACGAGGTCCTCCCCGGCCCGCACGGCCGCGAGCAGATCTTCGAGCAGGCCACCACCTTCGCCGACCTGGGCCTCCGCAAAGAAGTCCTCCGCGGCATCGAGGAGGCCGGCTTCAAGCACCCCACCACCATCCAGGCCAAGCTCATCCCCGAGATCCTCACCGGGCAGGACGTGCTCGGCCAGGCCAAGACCGGCACCGGCAAGACCGCCGCCTTCGGCCTGCCCATGCTCCACGCCCTCAAGCCTGAGGACGGCGCCTTCCAGGGCCTCATCCTCGTGCCGACGCGCGAGCTGGCGATCCAGGTCGACAACGACCTCAAAAAGCTCGGCAAGCACGCGCGGATCCGCTCCATGCCCGTCTACGGCGGCCAAAACATCCGCACCCAGGCCGAGCGCCTCGCCAAGCGCCCCGAGATCATCGTCGCCACCCCGGGGCGCATCATGGACATGGCCCAGCGCGGCTACGTCCACTACAACAACGTCCGCATGGTCGTCCTCGACGAAGTCGACCGCATGCTCGACATCGGCTTCCGCGACGACATCCGCCGCATCCTCTCGTCCTGCCCCAAGCACCCCAAGCGGCAGACCATCTTCGTCTCCGCGACCATCTCGGGGGACATCGAGAAGCTCGCGCACTCCCACGCGCACAACGCCAAGAAGGTCATCGCCTCGGCCGGCTCGCTCACCGTCGCGATGGTCAAGCAGTTCTACATGCCCGTCGAGCGCTGGGACAAGCGGCGGCTGCTCCTGCACGTCCTCAAGCACGAGGACCCCGCCCTCACCGTCATCTTCTGCCGCATGAAGCGCACCGTCGACGACGTCGCCAAGTACCTCGCCGCCAAGGGGATCGACGTCCACGCGATCCACGGCGACATGTACCAGTCCTCCCGCAACAAGGTCATCGAGAAGCTCCGCGCCGGCGACCTGTCGGTGCTCGTCGCTTCCGACCTCGCCGCCCGCGGCATCGACGTCGAGGGCATCACCCACGTCATCAACTACGACCTCCCCGAAGACCCCGACATCTACGTCCACCGCATCGGCCGCACGGCCCGCGCGGGGCGCGACGGCGTCGCGTGGTCGTTCGTCACGCCCGAGCAGGGCGAGCTGCTGACCGAGATCGAGCTGCTCATCAACGCCGAGATCCCCAAGCTGGATTATCCGGACTTCCAGCCCGGCCCCGTGCCGCAGGACATCCAGGCGGCCCGCCACGCCGACACGCAGCGCCGCGCCCAGACGAAGGTGTACAACCGCTACGCCCAGTCGGCCCCGGCGGCGGCGCTGCAGTCTCACGCGGGCGCCGCCGACGCCGCCCCGGACCACGCCCGCTTCCCCGGCGGCGTGGTCCCCACCAAGCTCCCGCCGCGGATGCTGCAGGGGCGCGTCAAGACGGCCCGCTCGCTCAAGCAGGCGATGCGCCCGTCGGTCGCCCCGCCCGCGGTCGCGCCCACCACGCCGCCGCACCGCCCGCACACGCCGTGAGGGTGAGTGAGCCGGGGCGTGCCGCCCCGGTTCATGCCCACTCTTGGCTTACCGGACCTGTGTGCTTCCGTAGTTCCTCTCCTCCGCACGCTTTGACGCGCGAAGGTGGGCAAGCTGTTCCGCCGGGTGGCCCGCGCGGGGGGCGATTGTCATGCTGAAGGTGTGCCACGCGAAGCCGCCTGTTGCCGGATTCGGTAACCGGTGATCTGGTAGAGCAGCGGGGGGGAGAGGCAAAGGGGAGGAGACGACGATGCCACGGCTGATGCCCGACAACTCGACCGATGCGACGTTCACACGGCTCCGCGAGGCGATCAACGACTACCACGCCGCGCTCGAAGAGGTGTGGCGGTCCAACCACGTCCATCACGGGCACCCGCCCCCCCAGCACGCGCTCAAGGCGATCTACAACGACGTCATGGAGGCGCTGCTCTTGCTGGACAACGCGCGGGGGCGGGCGATGTGCCTGCCGCCCGACTCGCTGGTGACCAAGCACGAGGCCGCCCGTTCGCTGTATGAGACGCTCGCCGAGCTTGCGCCGATGCTCGAACGCATCAACGCGCCGCTGCCGTTGCGTCGGCGGACGGAGTCGTCGCTGAACAAGGCGAAGCTCGCGGAGGTGGTGCCCGACGAGGATCCCGCCGCGACGGCTGGCGCGCAGGAGTGGAGGTCGCTGTAGAGCAGGGAGCAGGGAGCAGGGAGCAGGGAGCAGGGAACAGGCAGCAGGCAGGTCGATCACCCTGCTCCCTGTTGCCTGTTCCCTGCTGCCTACTCCCATACACTCCCCCATGTCCTCATCCGTTCCGTCGAGCGTGCCCGCCCACCTGGGGGAAGACCTGAGCCCCGACCGCCGGGCGGCGGTCGAGCTGCTGTTGGAAGTCACCCAGCTCCCGACGGCCGCGGGGCGTGAGCAGCGGGTCGTGGCGTTCATCGAGCGGTGGGCCGCCGCCCGCTCAGACCTCACGCTGAGCGCCGACCCCGCGGGGAACCTCACCATCTCGATGGCCGATGCCGACGCGGCCCCCGCCCCCCCCGCCGCCGACGACGCGCCCGGGCCGATCTACATCACCGCCCATCTCGACCACCCGGCCTTCGTCGTCGAGCAGTTGAGCGACGACCAGAACGTCGTCCTCTCCTTCCGCGGCGGGGTCAACGCGGTGTATTTCGAGAACGCCCGCGTGAGCATCTACCCCGAAGGCTCGACCGAACCCATCGGCGCGACGCTCGCCGGCGAGACGCCGCCGCCTCACGGCAGCCCTGCCGGCGCACCGGCCGAGGGGCAACCGCCGATCTTCAAGCACTACCTGGCCAAGCTTGACGATGCGGCATCGGCGCTGCGCGTCGGCGACGTCGCGACGTGGGAGCTTCCCACGGCCGAGGTTGACGAGCAGGGGATCGTGCACACGACCGGGTGCGACGACCTGGCCGCGGTCGCCGCGGCACTGGCGACGATGGATGCGCTGCGGGCCCGAAAGGCGGAGCGCCAGTCGATCGCCGACGTTCGCCTGCTCTTCACCCGCGCCGAGGAGATCGGGTTTATCGGGGCGATCGGGGCGTGCAAGCACCGGACCATGCCGCGTGGCGCGCGGGTGATCGCGCTGGAAAACTCCCGCGCCTTCGCCGATTCGCCGATCGGCGGCGGGCCGATCGTCCGCGTGGGCGACCGGATGAGCGTCTTTTCGCCGCAGCTCACCGCGGCGTGCGTGAAGCGCGCCGAAGAGCTCTTCGGGACCGATGCGCCGCCCCGGCGGGCGACGCACACGGTCCGGGACCTTGCCGGCCGCGCCTGGCAGCGCAAGCTGATGGCCGGGGGCGCGTGCGAGGCGACGGTCTTCTGTTCGTATGGCTATACGGCGACGTGCCTGTGCCTGCCGCTGGGCAACTACCACAACATGGCGCACCTCGACGCGGTGCAGGCGGGCACGTACGACGCGGCGAGGCTCGGCCCGCCGCGGGTCGGGCGCGAGTACATCGCGCTGAGCGACTATTTCGGGCTGATCGACCTGCTGGCCGCGCTGGGCGAGAACCTGCCCGACACGGACCCCGCGCTCCCCCGGCTCGAAGAGCTGTACGAGAGCCGAAGGTTCGTGCTGGAGTAGCTACTGCGAGTCTGGTGTGCTCATACGAGACGCGACCGTCAGGGAGCGTGTCCGTCGCCCTTCGTTCGAAGAACGATAGAAAAACAGTTTGAACCACAGAGATCACGGAGAGCACAGAGCGTCGCATCCAGCTCGAACGACTCGGTGCAAACCTGCTGCTTCGGGGGCTTTCTCTGTGATCTCTGATTGCTCCGTGGTTCAAATTCTTTGCATGCCTTCTCACGCCTCCCCCGCGGCTTGCAGCGCCTCCTCCACGCTCCCGGCGATCTTCATGACCTTGTCGAGGTGGGCGTGGCGGATGACGTCGGCGACGACCTTGCTCGGGGCGGCGTAATACACCCGCCCGCCGCGTGAGACCACGCCGCGCTGGAAGGCCATGAGCGTGCCGATCGCCAGCGAGGCGATGAACGTGACGCCGCTGAGGTCGAGGACGACCAGCGTGGGGTGGCGGGCGGCGGTGGGCGTCAGCGAGCGCTCGATCTCCGTCGCCTGCTTCATGCCCATGTCGCCGACCAGGCGGAGGACGACCGCCCCGCCGACATCCTCGCTGGTGCAGGCGTAGTCGACGGTCAGGGGGATGTCCCAGCTCTTGGCGTGGGAATCCGGGCTGGACAGCGAGGGCTGGGTGGGGTCGGCCGACGACGTTTCAAACATGCGTGTTCCTCGAGTGCTGGGCGGCGCGTGCGGCCGCCGCGGATGCTGCAACCCGCATGATAATCGAGCGCCCTGACAGAACGCCAGAGGCGGGTGCAGAAATCCCGGGGCGGCTTCGTCTTAGCGCATTCTTTATGGGGCGTTCGTGCGGGCGTCCTCGGCGACCTCGACCCGCACCTGTCCGGGGCTGGATTTGCCGATCCACGGCTCGGCCGCCCGCACCATCCGCGGCAGCCACCGCCGAAGGTCGTCGCTGGGCCCGTCGCTGGTCACCTCGACCGACCAGATCGGGCGTCCCTGCTGGGCCGGGTCGGGCCCGGGCTGATATTCGAAGGCGTCGAGGTTCAGGAAGAGTTGGTAATAGGTCGCCGTGTCCGTGCGCACGTCCGTGCCGATGCGGTCCCAGGCGGGCTCTTCGAAGACGTGCCCGCTGGTCTCGATCCGGCCGTCGGGCCCGACCTGCGTCTGGCGGTAGCGGTACCGGTCGCCCCCGGTGTAGCCGTAGACAGGCGTTGAGTAGACCCGCGTCACCGTCCGCGGCGTGCCCACACCGTAGGTCAGATAGACCACCGCCGCGTCCGCCGGCACGGGCTGGTCCGCGTCGAGACGCCGGTACCCCTTGTCTTTGAGGATGGCCTCGACCTGCCCGGCGAACTCGCGGAAACGCAGGTTGTCGGGCGGTATGCCGCTCTCGCCCGGCTTGAGGATGTACGCGTACCCGGCCTCGCGGTCGTGCAGCACCGCCTCGTCGGCGATCGCATCGACCACGACCGTGCGCGTCGGCGTCGAGCAACCGGCCAGGCTCAGGCACGCCCACAACCCGACAACGACGGACGCCCGCGTCAGAGCTCGATACGTGCGGCGGTGCATGCACAACATTAGGAATGCGCGAACCGCGGCGCGTTCTCGGGCGGCCTGCGCGCGGGGCGGGGTCGAGGGTTCGTACCATGCTCGTATGCCTTCCTATGCCCCTCCTTTCCGCGGCGTCGACGCCGTGATGGCCGAGAGCCGAGCCGCGTCCTTCAAGACGCGCTCGATCAAGGCCGACGCCAAGCTCGCCGGCCTGCGCCTGGCCCTGTCGATGGTCGACCTGACGACGCTGGAGGGGAAGGACTCTCCCGAGAAGGTCCGGGGGCTGTGCCGAAAGGCGCGCAACCCCGCGGAGAACCACGCGGCGTTGCAGGGGGGGGCGTTGCAGCAGGCGGCGCTGCCGAGCGTCGCGGCGGTGTGCGTGTATCCGTCGATGGTCGGCGTGGCGAAAGAGGCGCTGGCCGGGTCGGGGGTGAAGGTGGCCGCGGTGGCGACGGGGTTCCCCAGCGGGCAGTTCCCGCTCGCTGTCCGGCTCGCCGACGTGCGGGCGGCCGTCGAGGCGGGGGCCGACGAGATCGACATGGTCATCTCGCGCGGGGCGTTTCTTGCCGGGCGGCACGACGAGGTGCGCGAGGAGATCGTCGAGACGGCGAAGGCGTGCCGGCGGTCCGCCAAGTCTGGGGATTGTGCGCATCTGAAGGTGATCCTCGAAACCGGCGAGCTGGAGACGCTCGACAACGTCCGGCGTGCGAGCGATCTGGCGATCTCGGCGCTCGTCGAGTCCGGCCTTGCGACGGAGACGGAGGGGGGGGCGTTTATCAAGACGTCGACGGGGAAGGTCTCGCCGGCCGCGACGATGCCGGTGACGCTGGTGATGCTCGAGGCAATCCGCGACTGCTTCCTCGCGACGGGGGTGAAGATCGGCATGAAGCCGGCCGGGGGGATCCGCACGGCCAAGGATGCGCTGCACTATCTCGTCATGGTCAACGAGACGCTCGGCCCGGCGTGGCTGACGCCGTCGCTCTTCCGCTTCGGGGCGAGCGCCCTGGCGAACGATCTTTTACGGCAGCTCGCGCGGCACACGCCGTGGGCGGCCGCTCGGAATACGCAGGCGTACGCCGCCCGGTACGATTTTTCGGAAGTGTGAGGGTGTGGGTCTTGGGTCTTGGGTCTTGGGTCTTGGGTCTTGGGTCTTGGTCTTAAAAACAGGCCTTGGGTGGGGCGGGCGTCTCGCCCGCCATACGGGATACTCAGAGATGGCCGGAGGGCGGGCGGGACGCCCGCCATACCCACAAGCGTGTTGAGTTTCGGCTTTCAGCTTGTGGAAAGACATGCATAATCGTCGTGGGCGAGCGTCATGGATACTCAACGCGTCGATACAACGCCGAGCATTCGCCGGACAGGCGGCCGCTGGCGCATCGGCTGCTTCGGGGCCGTCTTTCTCGTGCTCGGCGCGATTGCGACCATCGCCGTTTCGTGGACCGCGGCTTTGTACAGCCCGGTCCGCACATCCCGGGCCTATTGGGACGAAAGTGAGCGTGAGGTATTCGATCTTGAGCAGGAATTGATATTTTCCTTGTACGACAACCTGCCCTCGCACCATTGCGTCGCCCAAGGTTTGGGTTGGCGGCGTGATGAATGGATCAATCTTCCTGCAACACCTGTTGCGGATCGAGCGATGTCTCGCAGAAGCATCACCATCGCCGGCTGGCCTGTGCATGCTATGCAAAGGTTGTCACAGTGCATCGTCAAGTTTCGCAGCAAAGAGCGGTGGTGGGAGCGGACTATCAAATCCACATCGGATGATGGCATCGCCACGCTGTGGATCGAAGGCATCCGTGTTCGGCCTTCGCGGCAGGTCCCGGTCGGCGGGGACGATCGTTGCAACCTGCCGTTGCGGCCCATGCTCTTTGGGTTCGTTTTTGACACGCTTTTCTACGCCACGGTGTTCGCCGTGCCGTGGCTGGGCGTTTCCTTAATAAGGCGTCGCCGCCGCGCCCGCCGCGGGCTGTGTGCATCCTGCGGCTACCCGTTATCCCCGTCTTCCCGCTGCCCCGAGTGCGGCCACGCGCGAACGATAACTACTCTTGCCGCCGCCACGGCGAGGACGAGCGCGAGCGGTTGACTCGTGCAACATTGATGACGGCGGGCTGTAGAAGCTGTCGACCCGCCGGGGCGGGCCTGGTACACTCTGGCTCGTTCTTTGCCGATAGTGGTCCCCTCTTCCCATGCGGTTCCGCCGATTCCATCACCCGGTCGCCTGGTTCTGCCTGATCTGGTTCGGGCTGGCCAACACGCTCATGGCGAGCGGCGTGGTCGTCTGCCAGGACGGCCACGGCGACTCGCGGGTCGAGTGGGGGTGCAGCCAGAACGACCGCGGCGAGTGCGCCAGCCGCTGCGGCGATGCATCGGAGCCCGAGCAGAGCGGCTCGTGCGATCAGGATGAGTCGCGGCCGTGCCGGGACGTGCCGGTCGAGATGGACGGGCAGGTCCAGCGGCATCGCACCGACGCCGCGGCCAAGGATGTTCAGGTGTTTCCGGTGGCTGTGCCGGCCGTGGTTCTGCCGTGGGGCGTGGGGGAGCCGCCGGCGGGGGTGTGGGGGACGCGGCGGTTCATCACCGCCGAGCATCCGCCCGATACGCTGCGGTGTCTGCGCTCGGTGGTGCTTCTCGTCTAGGTCTTGATGGATCGTGCCGAACGCTTCTTTGCGGGCGTGTCGGCGGTTGGTGCAGTCCGCGCGCGGTGCGCGGGCCCGTCGTGGCGTTTGACGCCGCACGGATCGCTCGATCCACGGACCTTTCGGGAATCTCATGGATACTCGTAGACGCGACGCCGCACGGGCGGGCCGGTGGGGGCTTGTGCCGTGTGCGGCAGGACTGATGCTGGCGGTGGTCTCGGGGTGTGCCGCGAACCGGCCGGACCCGCAGACCGAATCGGCGGCGGCGGAGGCGCTCGGCCTCTCTGAGGCGATCGTCTTCCGCACCGAGGGCGGCCCGCTCGACGAAGTGTGGGCGGGTGATGCGACGCTGACGCTCGCCGAGGCGGTGCGCCGAGCGGCGACGACCGATCCGGGCTTGCAGGCGGCGCTGGCGCGGGTGCGGATCGCGATGGCCGACGCCGACCAGGCGCGGCTGCTGCCCAACCCGGTGCTCGACTTTGTATTGAAATGGGGGCCGGGCAAGCCGACCATCGAAGTGTCGCTCGCGCAGGACCTGGTGCAGGCGCTGCGGATCCCGCGTGCGGCAAGCGCGGCGGACAATCGACTGCGCGAGGCTTCGGCCGACGCGGTGACGGTCGCGCTCGACACGATCGCGCAGGTGCAGGAGCGGTACATCGCGGTGCAGTCGCTCGAGTCGCTGCTGCCGGTGCTCGACGAGCGGGGCGGGCTGCTGGACAAGCTCGTGGGGACCGCCCGGGCACGCCTCGAAGCGCAGGAGGGGACGCGCAGCGACCTGACGACGCTCGAATCGCAGCGCGTCGAGCTGGACGTCGAGACGGCCGACGCACGCCGTCGGCTCGACGAAGAGCGTCTTCGTCTGGCGCGGCTGATCGGCGAGCCGTCGGGCCCGGCGGATTGGGCGCTTGAGCCGTGGTCGGCGCCGGTGGTGCCGGAGGCGCCCGAGCGTGCGTGGATCGACGCGGCGCTGGCGCACAGGCCGGAGGTGCAGTCGATCGGGTGGGAGCTTGCGGCGCTGGGGGACGAGGCGGCGCTCGTGGGCCTGCTGCCGTGGGACGGCGCGGGCGCGGGGGTCGACGCGGAGCGCGACGGCGAGTGGAGCGCCGGGCCGGCGGTCTCGACGCCGGTGCCGGTGTTTGATACCGGCCGAGCGGCGCGCGACCGCGTGACGGCCGAGCAGATCGAGGCGCGGCACAACCTCACGATGGCGAAGCGGCGCGTTGTCGAAGAGGTGCGCGTGGCGCTTCGGTCGCTGGAGGCAAACGCCGCGAACCTGGAGCGGGTGCGTGCTGAGCTGGTGCCGTTGCAGCAGCAGCGGCGTCGGCAGGTCGAGGACGCGTACCGCGCGGGCCTGACGGACGTCACGCCGTTGTTCTTGGCCGAGCAGGACCTCCGCTCGGCGCAGGCGATGGCGGTCGAGATCGAGGAGCAGTTGTCCCTTTCCCTTGTGCGGCTGCAGCGTGCCGTCGGCGGCCCGGGCGTCGCGGCGTCGGTCGCGCGCGACGAGCACGAACACACCCCCTTGCGGGCCGCGGAGAGCGCCGAGCCCGCCGGAGAACCGAACCCATGAAGACGTATTTCTTGAGGACTTTACGACCGGTTGATCGGCGGTTGAGTGGGGGCGTCGTGCCGCTGCTGGCGGCGGCGTCGTTGGCGTGGCTCGGCGCGTGCGAGAAGCACGACGGCCATGACGAGCACGCCGGGCATGACCATGCGCAGGCGCACGACGATCACGGCATGGACCACGCCGGTCACGACGACCACGAGGGCCACGACCATGACGCGCACGCCGAGCCGGCTGGGCATGATGAGCACGAAGGGCACGACGACGGCGAGGGCGGAGAGGGGCACGTCGACGAGGTGACGCTCACGCCGGAGGCGGTGGCCCGCTACGGCGTGCGGATCGCCAAGGTGCAGGCCAAGGCGCTTGAAGCGACGTTTGTCGCGCCGGCGCGGGTGGGGTTTAACACCGAGGCGATGGCGCACGTCGGCTCGACGCTCGAGGGGCGAGCCGTCGAGATCCCCGTGCGGCTGGGCGATGAGGTCAAGAAGGGCGATCCGCTGGTGATTGTCGAGAGCCCGGAGCTGGGGCAGGCGCAGGCGGAGTTTTTGCTCAAGCGGACGATGGCGCGGGCCGCCGAGCCGCAGGTCGATTTGGCGAAGGCGTCGTGGGACCGCGCCAAGGGGCTGCTCGAGCAGTCGCAGGGGATCTCGCTCACCGAGGTGCAGAAGCGCGAGGCGGAGTACAAGGCGGCCCTGGCGGCGAAGCAGACCGCCGAGTCGGCGGCGGTCGCGGCGGAGAACACGCTGCGCATCCTGGGCATGGACCGGGCGTCGATCGACCAGTTGGCCAAGACGGAGACGATCTCGCCGCGGTACACCATCCGGGCGGCGATCGACGGGCAGGTGGTCGAGCGCGAGATCACGCTCGGCGAGCTGGTGAGCCCCGACCGCGAGTCGCTGATGGTGCTCGCCGACACGAGCACGCTGTGGGTGCTCGCCGACGTGCCCGAGGCGCGGCTGGCGTCGGTGGCGGTGGGCGCTCGGGCGTGGGTGATGACGGGGTCGTTCGAGGGCGAGCGGTTTGCGGGGCAGGTGGCGTTTATTTCGCCGCTGGTGGACCCGATGACGCGGACCGCGCCGGTGCGGATCGAGGTGCCGCGGGGCGTGCTCGGGGCGCTCCGGCCGGGGATGTTCGCGCAGGTTGAGATCGCCGCGGCGGCGGAGGCGGGCGACGGACAGGCCGCGCGGATCGCCGTGCCGATGGACGCGGTGCAGACGGTCGAGGGCGGGCCGGCGGTCTTCGTGCCGGTGGAAGGGGAGCCCAACACGTTCGCGAAGCGCGCGGTGCGCATCGGGCCGGTCGTCGGCGGCATGGTGCCGGTGCTGAGCGGCCTGTCGGAGGGGGAGCCGTTCGTCGCCGGCGGGTCGTTCATCCTCAAGGCGGAGCTGGGCAAGGGCTCGGCCAAACACGAGCACTGATGGGCGACTGGCATCACACCTGACGCTCTTTTACGAGACGCGAGCGTGAGCGAGCGTGTCATCCATGCTGGAGAACCGGAACGCTCCCTGACGGTCGCGTCTCGTACAAACAACAGACCTCGTATCTGGCGGCTTCAGAACAACCCAGAAGACGAGCGATCATCGACCTTGTTGCCAAGAGCTCTTGCGCAAGAGGCTTTCAGAACTGTGAGAAGTCTTCATGCTTGAACACATCCTGCATTTTTCGATCAAGAACCGCTGGTTCATCGTCGTGCTGACGGCGATGGTCGCGGCGATCGGCGTCTGGTCGCTCAAAAAGCTGCCGATCGACGCCGTCCCCGACATCACCAACAACCAGGTGCAGATCAACGCGGTGGCCCCGTCCCTCTCGCCCGTCGAGGTCGAGAAGCAGGTGACGTTCACCATCGAGTACGCGCTGGCCGGCATCCCCGGCTTGCAGTCGACGCGCTCGCTCTCGCGCAACGGCTTCTCGCAGGTGACGGCGATCTTCGACGACGGGGTCGACATCTATTTCGCCCGCCAGCAGGTCGCCGAGCGGCTCGGCGAGGCGAAGGAGTCGCTGCCGCCCGGCGTCGACCCCATCATGGGCCCGATCGCCACGGGCCTCGGCGAGATCTACATGTACACCGTGGAGTACGAACACCCGCACGGCGTCGGTGCGCCCATTCACGACGGCGAGCCGGGGTGGCAGAGCGACGGGTCGTATCTCACGCCCGAGGGCCGCCGGCTGAGCAGCGGCGTCGAGCTCGCGTCGTACCTGCGCGAGGTGCAGGACTGGATCATCCGCCCGCAGCTCAAGGGCGTGAAGGACGTCGCGGGCGTCGATGCGATCGGCGGCTACGTCAAGCAGTACCACGTCCAGCCGGACCCGATGAAGCTCGTCTCCTACGGGCTCACCTTCGCCGACGTGATCGAGGCGATCGAGAAGAACAACCTCTCGACCGGCGCCGGCTACATCGAGCACAAGGGCGAGTCGTACCTCGTGCGGGCCACCGGGCGCATCGAGACGATCGAGCAGCTCGAGTCGATTGTCGTCGGGACGCGCGCCGGCGTGCCGATCCACGTCCGCGACATCGTCGCGCCCGGCGGCGTGGGCGTCGGGCGCGAGCTGCGCACGGGCTCGGCCAGCGAGAACGGCGAGGAGGTCGTCGTCGGGACCGCGATCATGCTCATCGGCGCCAACAGCCGGACGGTCTCGGCGGCGGTCGACGCGAAGGTGCCGGAGATCCAGCGGTCGCTGCCGCCCGGGATCAACATCAAGACGGTGCTCAACCGCACCAAGCTCGTCGACGCGACGGTGCGCACGATCCAGAAGAACCTGACGGAGGGGGCGATCCTGGTGATCGTCGTGCTGCTGCTGCTGCTGGGCAACGTGCGGGCGGCGGTCATCTGCGCGCTGGCGATCCCGCTGTCGATGCTGATGACGGCCACCGGCATGGTGCAGAGCGGGGTCAGCGGCAACCTCATGTCGCTGGGGGCGATCGACTTCGGTCTCATCGTCGACGGCGCGGTCATCATCGTCGAGAACTGCCTCCGCCGCCTCGCCGAGGCGCAGCACCAGAAGGGGCGGACGCTCACGCTGCAGGAGCGGCTGCACGAGGTGATGGTCGCGGCGCGGGAGATGATCCAGCCGTCGGTCTACGGGCAGGCGATCATCGTGACGGTGTATTTCCCGATCCTGGCGCTGACGGGGGTCGAGGGGAAGATGTTCCACCCGATGGCGCTGACGGTGATCTTCGCGCTCATCGGCGCGTTCGTCCTCTCGCTGACGTTCGTGCCGGCGATGGTCGCGATCTGCATCCGCGGCAGGGTCACGGAGAAGGAGATGTTCCTCGTCCGCTGGGCCAAGGCGGCGTACGAGCCGATCGTGCGCTGGTCGGTGCGGCTCCGCTGGGTGGTGGCGGCGGCGGCGGTCGTGGCGTTTTTGGCCGCCGCGGCGCTCTTTACGCGGCTCGGGCAGGAGTTTGTGCCCACGCTCGACGAGCAGGACCTGGCGATGCACGCGATGCGGATCCCCTCGACGTCGATCTCGCAGTCGCAGGCGATGCAGTTCGACGTCGAGCGGGCGGTGGCGGAGATCCCCGAGGTGGCGTTCGTGTATTCCAAGACGGGGACGGCGGAGATGGCGACCGACCCGATGCCGCCGAACGTCTCGGACACGTTCATCATCCTCAAGCCGGCCGACCAGTGGCGGAGCGAGGCCGAGCTGGACCGGCTCATCGCCGAGAAGACCGAGGCGATGGAGCGGCTCGGCTCGCACGCCGGCCACGACGAGCACGGGCACGGCGAGGGGCATGAACACCACGACCACGGCGGGCCGAAGATCGAGGGGCACAAGGGCAAGCTGATCAAGCTCATCGAGCTGAGCGTCGGCGTGGTGCCGGGGAACAACTACGAGTTCACCCAGCCGATCCAGATGCGTTTCAACGAGCTGATCTCCGGCGTGCGCGGCGACGTCGCGATCAAGGTGTACGGCGACGAGTTTGAGCCGCTCGCCGAGACGGCCCAGCGCGTCCTCGAGGCGCTGCAGTCCGTCCCCGGCGCGGCCGACGCCAAGATGGAGCAGGTCGAGGGCCTGCCGGTGATGACCGTCGACATCGACCGTGCCGCGATCGCGCGCTACGGCCTGAGCGTCCACGACGTGCAGCAGGTCGTCGACGCGGCGATCGGCGGCGCCGAGGTCGGGCTGGTCTTCGAGGGGGACCGGCGCTTCGACCTGGTCGTCCGGCTGCCCGACGAGATCCGCGACCGGATCGACCTGCTCGAGCGCCTGCCGATCCCGCTCCCCGACGGCGGCGGGCGCACGCTCGCGGGCTTCCCCGTCAGCGACGACCACGCCGACGCGCTCGCCAGCTCTGTGCTCGCCAAGCGCATGGGCTTCATCCCGCTGGGCGACGTGGCGAGGCTCGACGTGGCCGAGGGGCTCAACCAGGTGAGCCGCGAGAACGGCAAGCGCCGCATCGTCGTGCAGTGCAACGTGCGGGGGCGCGACCTCGGCTCGTTCGTCGAAGAGGCCCAGGCGGCGGTCGGCGCGGTCAACCTCCGCGCCGGGCAGTGGCTGGCGTGGGGCGGGCAGTACGAGAACCTCGTCGCCGCCAAGCAGCGGCTCACGATCGTCGTGCCGATCTGCTTCTTCCTCATCTTCCTGCTGCTGTTCTCGACGTTCCGGAGTGTGCGGTACGCGATCCTGGTCTTCAGCGCGGTGCCGCTGGGACTGACGGGCGGCATCGTCTCGCTGTGGCTGCGCGACATCCCGTTCTCGATCTCGGCGGCGGTCGGGTTCATCGCCCTCTCGGGCGTGGCCGTGCTCAACGGGCTGGTGATGGTCTCGTTCATCAACCAGCTCCGCCGAGAGGGCGTGGCGCGCGACGAGGCGATCATCCGCGGCTCGCTCGTTCGGCTGCGGCCCGTGCTGATGACGGCGATGGTCGCCTCGCTGGGCTTTGTGCCCATGGCGATCGCCACCGGCACCGGCGCGGAGGTGCAAAGGCCGCTGGCGACGGTGGTCATCGGCGGCTTGATCTCCAGCACGCTGCTCACGCTGGTCGTGCTGCCGGCGCTCTACCGCATCTTCACCGGCTGGGACCCGAGCGGTAGGCCGGCGCCCGAGGCGCAGGAGTGGGAGCGCCCGGATTGATCCGTCCGGGCGGCCGGCTTCACGGAGGCTTTGTAAAAGTTCTGATAATTCTTGCGTCGCCGGCGTCAGAATCGCCCATTCCGTGCGCCGGATGAACAAGCAATCACGCCGAGCGAGTATTCTTTCGCCATGCGTGACCGTCGAGTCGACCATGATCTCTACCGGGGCGCTCTCGGTATCGCCGTGCTGGCACTGCTCAGTGACAAGCAGGACCACGGCTACGCCGTCGCCTGCCGGCTGGCGGAGCAGTCGGACGGCGCGCTGCAGGTCAGCGAGGGAGCGATCTACCCGCTGCTGCACCGGCTGGAGGAGCAGGGCCTTTTGTCGGCCGACTGGGTGCGGACGGAGAAAAACCGCAACGCCAAGCTCTACACCGTTACGCCGCGGGGCAGGGCGTGGCTCGAGCAGCGGTCGGATCAGTGGCGCACGCTGTCGGACGCGCTGGGGAAGATCCTCCAGCAGCCTCAGCTTGTGCTGAGCGGAGGCCAGTGAGATGGCGCGAGGATCCTGGGGCCGGCTGCTGGCGGGGTTCCGGCCGCGGTCGGTGCAGCGGGCGAGCCGCGCGATCGACGAGGAGCTGGAACACCACTTGGCGGAGTCGATCGAGGCTTTGTGCGGCGAGGGGCTGACGCCGGAGGAAGCCCGCGCGGAGGCGCAGCGCCGCTTCGGCGATGTCGCGGTGGTCCGCGCCGAACTGATGAGCCGGGCGCTTCGGCCCAACCGCCGGCTCGGCCTGCTGGCCGCGGCGGCCGTGGTGGGGCTGGCCGCCTTGCTCTCGGCGGTGCTTGTCGCCCAGCAGTCGCGGCTGGCCAACGCCGAGGCGCACCTTGCCCGGCTCACCGATCAGCTCGACCGCCTCCGAGCGCAGGTCCGCGGCGGCGAGGCCGAGGCCATCGGCGGACGCATCCCGATGGCGCAGACCGTCAGCTTTATCACGATCGACGGCGCGGTGAACCGACCGCTGGTGTGGACGTTCTCGCGGCGCGACGACGTGACGCTGCGCAAGCTCATCGACCGCTGCGGCGGGCTCGACCCCTCGGCCTCCGGCCGCATCTCGATCGCGCGGGTCCGCCAGCGGCGGGTCGTCGAACGCATCGAGCTCAGCGCCGAGGAGTGGTTCGATCCCGACGGGCCGGATCCCGTGCTCGACGGCTCGTATTACATCTACGCCGAGCCTCTTGCCGCGGCCGCGCTCGATACCGACGACGCTTCCGGTATGACCAGCCGGTAGGGACGGCAGGAGTGGATGTTGGCCGATCGCCGCTCATCTCGGCGGGGGCTCGACCAGGCGGCGCACCGCGTCAACGTCGGCCGTGCTCACCACGTGGGTCGATTCGTCGGGCCCTTCGCTCATGCCGATGAGCGCCAGGAGCTGCTGGAAGACCGCGCCCTCGTAGCGGTAGTCCGCGGAGCCGGCCGTGCTCCCGTCGGTCCGGCTGAACAGGTCGGCGCCCTCGAGCGTCTCGGCAAGCGAAAGATCGGCGGCGTTCACCACGCCGTCGAAGTTAAGATCGCCCCGCACGAACCGCTGCTGGCGCAGCCGTCCGTCGGGATGGTCGTTGGGCCTGCCCGGCGTGAGCGTCAGCCCGCGGACGTTGAGGTCTTCGAGACGCCACTGTCCCGCGGCAGAGCGGGCGGCGGGGGGCGGCAGCGGGTTGAGGTCGGGTTCGGGGTCGACGCCGTCGATGAGGTACGGCATCGCCGCGATGTCGGTGGGCGCTTTGAGCTGACGCCACCCGTCGAGGTCGTAGCCGTCGAAGTACATCAGCTCATCGGGGAAGCGCTCGGTATCGAGCACGCCGTAGACGAACGATTCGTCGGCGGTCGTCGTCGGCAGGATCTGGAACCCCAGCACGACCCCCGCGGGATCGACGCGGTCTTTGGTGCGCTGGCCGCGCTTGGGGTTCAGCAGGTAATACGCGACGCGGCTGACGGCGTCCGGGTTGAGGCCGTGCGTTTCGGAGATCTTGTCGGCCGGGTTGGCGGCGTATTCGCGCCCCGCGAGGTTGGACCACGCGACCTCGTCGACCATCTGGAACGGCCGGAGCGCCACCGGCCCGGCTGGCGACTGGCCCGGCGAGTCGAGCCGTCCGTCGAAGTCGTTGTCGATGAGCACGCCTTTGCGGAAGGTCTCCGCGAATACGGGCGAGTCGAGCGGATCGCTCGGCGGCGTCATGCCCGGCGCAGGGCGCGACGGCCGCGCGTAGATGAGCATGTACGTCGACGAGCCGTTGTGGTCGAGGCGGTCGACCGCCTGCTCCGACGGGACGGCGAGGTTCTTGAACGTCTCGGCGTACATCCAGCGCTGGTTGGCGCGGGTGTGCGGGCGTCTGGGGGCCCGCGGATCAAACGCGGCGTTGGGAACGAAGAACCGGTCGCCCACCGGGCTCACGCCGTCTTCGTCGCAGTTGACCAGCGTGAAGAACCCTTCCGGGCTGAGCCGGCAGCCGTCGAGGCTGAACGCCTCGTCGATCTCCGGCAGCGCCTCGGGGATGCCGTTGCGGTCGGCGTCGATGCCGCCCTTGAGCACGACGAGGAGGTAGCCGTTGAGGTCGAGGCCCGGCCGCCCGTAAAGCTCGATGTATTCCCAGTGGTTCTCGACGACGCCGAACCCCGGCGGGTTTTCGAGCAGCTCGTTGATGACGACCTGCGCGCTCGCGGCTCCCGCCCAACCCAGCGCGGCAACGGCCGCGGCGATATGAATACGGGAAACACCTCGTGCGAACATGAGCTGGAAGAATACCCGCGGTCGTCTATCCATGCGAGCGGGTGGAACATAAGTTGTTGCGGTGGCTTCACCACCCGAACAGCGGATGGTCTTTGCGCAATCTTGACATGATCCGCCGCGGCGCATCGGGAAGGGCGTCGTACGACGTTCTTATGCCTCGTGACGCTACAGGAGCAGCGCAATCTTCAACTCAATCTGCGTCCGGGACGCCCGATCTTCGGCGACGACGCGGGCGATCGCCCGTAATCTGATGGTGTCATGAGCGATTCTTGTCTTGCACGCCGCGTCGGATTCACGCTCGTCGAGCTGCTGGTGGTCATCGCGATCATCGCGGTGCTGATGAGCCTGCTGCTGCCGGCGTTGTCGCGCGCCAGGCAGCAGGCGCGGCTGACGGTGTGCCAGAGCAACCTGCACCAGATCGCCGTGGCGACGCTCGCCTACTCGGTCTCCAACCGGTCGATCTACTGCTCAGGCCCCTTCGACAACCGGCGGGACAACAGCTACGGCCGGATCGATCAGTTCGGCTGGCTCGCCGACATGGTCAACGGGGAATACCTCGAGGGCGGCCCCGGCCGGTTCCTGTGCCCCTCCAACCCCGCGCGCTACACGCAGAACATGACGTACGACCGGCTCAGCCTCGACGGCGACGTCTATTACAAGTTCACCAAGGCGGAGCGCGACGAGCTGATCCGCCGCGGCTTCAACACCAACTACACGCTGAGCTGGTACCTGGGCTTCTGCGAGATGAAGCGCCCGCTGGATGCGTCGATCGGCGCGCCCAAGGACATCAATGAGGTCGTCGGTCCGCTGCGTGACAGCTACCTCGGCACGGTGTCGCCCTCGAAGGTGCCGCTGATGGCCGACGGGCGCACCGACGCCGGCGATGCGTCCGAGGATTTCGGCCAAGGCCCGGAGCGCGTCGCCAAGGCGTTTCTCGACGGGCCGGCGAAGTACCCGACGAAGATGTGGGGGCGGATTAACTACAACGACTTCGGGCCGGCGCACATCGCGGCCCCGCAGCTCAACGACGACGACCATCCCATGACCAAGGGCTCGGTCGTCTTCGCCGACGGGCACGCCGCCGTGCTGACCGACACCAACCGCGACGGCCGGTTCGGCTGGACCGACCCGGTCAACCCGCTGGACGACACCTATGTCGACATCGAGGGTCAGGTCTTCGGCGGGCACCTGAGCAGCGGCCGATTCGCCAACCCCGGGTCGCCGTACCGCCTGCGTTGACCTTTTCGTCCCACTTCGCGCAACACCGACGCGCACCGCACCGCCCACACCACGCCGGCGAGCCCGGCGAGCAACCCGGAGAGATTCGTATGCACCGCACGTTCACCCGCATGGCGATGATCGCCGCCGCTGTCGGCCTCGCCGAGTCCGCCGCCGCCCAGGTCGTCATCAACGAGGTCTTCGAGAACCCGCCCAACACCGGCGACCAGACCTGGGAATACATCGAGCTCTACGGCCCGCCGGGCTACAACCTCACGGGGTACGCCGTCGTCCTGGCCAAGGGCGGCGAGGACACCGATCAGGACAACATCCCCGACGGCGCGATGCTGCAAAAGGGGCCGGAGATCGACGAGGCGTTCAGCCTCGACGGCTGGAGCATCGGGCCCAACGGCCTGTTTGTCCTCTATAACGTCGGTGATTTCAACGCCACCGACATCGATCCTTTCTTGACGCCGAACCCGAGCTGGAACCCGCTCGACCCCGGCGGCGAGCGTCCCGGCAACAAGCGCTACCTCGACGGCGCATCCTTCAACACGCTGCACATCTTCAGCGTAGACAACGGCGCGCACAAGCTCAGCAACGACGGCTCGTCCACGTACCTGCTCGTCCGCCGACGCCCGCACCACGCGCTGAGCGCCGCCGGCCTGAGCGCGTACGGCCCCGGCTACGGATGGAAGAAAGACGCCAACCCCGACGTCGACTTTGACAGCTATCTCGACTTCGGCGACGAGGGGACGCTCGGCGTGCCGATCTACCTCTCCGACGGGCTCGACGGGCAACAGACGGGCGCGCTGGCGATGCAGCCGGTGCAGATCGTCGACGAGGTCGCCTGGTCCAACGCCGGCGGCAGGGAGTACAACAAGCCCGGCCTGGATCTGCTCAGCGGCAAGCTGCTCGAGACCCCCGGCTTTAACCCCGACTGCATCAGCCGCCTCCGCTACCTCGGCCAGAACCCGCTGACCGGCTGGACGGTCAACGGCGGCACGGGCGAACTCGGCCGGACCAGCCTCGCCGACGAGTCGTGGATATACGGCGAGACGCTGAACGTCGCGCCCGGCTCGAGCACCTACCGCAACTACAAGACGCTCTGCAACCCCGGGCTCGACGCCGTGCTGGGCACGAGCGACGACGAGCTGAACTACCGCGCGCCCACGAACCCGACCGGCCCGGCGTACAGCTACGGCGGCCCCGGCGACGACAACCCCCTCGCCGCGCCGTTCCTGCAGTATTCGTCGGCTCTCGATCCCCAGGGCTCGCTGCGCTTTGAGCCGTACGACATGAGCGGGTTCCTCTTCGCGCCCGCGCGTTTCAACGACGCGCCCGCCGGCACGCCGTTGGCGTCCGTCGCCTTCAGCCTGCAGACCAGCGGCGTCGGCGCGGGTGCGGGCCGGCAGTTCCGATTCGTCCGCGGTGATTTCAACTTCGACGGGCTCGTCGACTGCGCCGATCGGCTCCTCATCGCCCGGGCCGCCGCGGAAGCGTGGAGCCTCGACGAGACCACCCCGGCCGTCAACGACCGCAACAACCACGACCCCAGCGACGACGCTCCCTATACCGACTGGAAGCACCAGCTCCGCGATTTCAACGCCACGCTCGCCATGATCCGAATGAACCTCGCCGACGGCTCCACCGGCGAGTGGAACAGCAGCCCGGTGGTCGACACCAACGCGGCCTCGCCGACATTCAACCAGCTCATCGCGTGGGGCGGCGGCGTCACCCAGCAGGATCTGGCGGCCTTCGATGCCGAGTTCCCCGCCTTTGCCGGCTGCGTCGCGGCTTCGGATGGCGCGTGCTGCACCGCCGCGGGGTGCGTCGTCATGACGGAGGTCGCCTGCGCCGGTGCGGAAGGGGCGTATCAGGGCGACGACAGCATCTGCGCCGCCAACACCTGCTGCCCGGCCGACTTCAACGCGGTCAACGGCGTCACCGTGCAGGACATCTTCGACTTTCTTACGGCGTGGCTCGCCGGCAACAGCTCGGCGGACTTCAACGGGGTGAACGGCGTGACGGTGCAGGACATCTTCGACTTCCTGACCGCGTGGCTCGCCGGCTGCTGATCGGCGCATCGTCTTCGCGTGAGCGCCAAGTCTCCGGCGTGCACGCTGTTTGTACTGTTCGTCGCGGCCCGCACGCCGCGGCGAGCATTCGGATTCGCCGGAGGAGGGGGGAATAAGCGAATACGTGCGTGCCGTCGGCGTGGGACCATCGCCGGCACGAACCGAGGTCGGTCCCGCACACGAATCGCCCGCCGCGCGTCGGAATGTTCGGCCGGGCATCACAAGGAGAGAGATGATGACCAAGCAGATGATGTGGACGGGCGCGGCGGTCCTCGCCGCCGCCGCGGGCTCGGCGACGGCGCAGATGAACTACGACGGTCTTGGCGCCGTTATTCCTCTGTCGACATACCTGATCGTGGAGGAGGGCTCGGAAAACTATACGGAATACTACTACCCGATCTATGACCCTTCGCAGGTCACGGCGTTGTCGACCCCGACGACGTTCAGCACGACGCTGACGCCTGATGCCTCCCTGTTCCCGCACCTCAACAGCGCGTCGGTGACCGGCACGACGACCGCGCAAGCCTCTCCCACCCGCTTCGAGGTTTCGTGGAACTTCCTGACCTCGGCGTCGATCGTCCCCGGCGCCGATCCCGGCGTGCTCAACGCCACCTCCGGGCTTGACGTTGTTGTGAACGGTGAGATCAGTTTCGACAGCGACACGCGGATCCGCATCTCGTTCAACCGGGGCGGCAGCAACTATAACGCGACTATCTTCTCCGACTCCGCCGCGCTCTACGCCGGGCAGAGCTCGAGCTGGCCGTACGCCCCCTTCGCGTCAGACTCGAGCGTCACCGGCACGCTGGCTGTTCCGTTCTCGTTCGAAGTCGACATGCACGCCGGCGACGTCTTCGACTTCGATCTTTTGGTGAGTTCAACGGCGTTCAGCAACCAGACGAATACCAACACCGTCCCGGCCGTCTACCCCTACGCAGAAGGCTGGAACGAGAACACCAGCTTCGGCTCGTTCGTGGTCGAGGTGATCCCCGCGCCGTCGTCGGCGGCGCTGCTGGGCCTCGGCGGGCTGGCCGCGGCCCGTCGCCGTCGCGCCCGGTAAAACACTTTTTTCTCGCTCAACCGTTTCGAGCAATCAACCCTCCCAGGATGGAGGGTTTTTTCGTGCCGATACGCTCGGCGGCGAAACGCCCGGGTCTTTTTCTCAATACCGAGCGACAACCCCCGTGGTACGCACGGGGGTTGCCGCATCAACAAAGAGCCGAGTTGTGCGGGCCGGGATCAGTTCAGGTACTGCATCGCGTCGACGGCGGAGTCCATGTCGCCGTGGCGGAGCATCTCGTAGAGGTCCGAGACGGTGACGAAGCCGTCGCCGTCGCGATCGAAGCGGAGCATCCCGCCGCAGTCGGCCGAGATCTGGTGGCCGCTGGAGGAGGCCGTGGTGTAGGTCGAGCCGCCGTAGTTGGCTTTGCCGGGGGTGAAGGCGAAGTTGGGGCTGGCGTTGGGGACGTCGTTGTTGCTGACGGTCGCCGTGTTCCCCGAGCCGGGGGGCGTGACGGCGCCGAAGCCCTCGTCGCAGTCGCCGGTGGTGTTGCTGGAGACCTCGGCGGCGATCCACTCGTGGTAGGCGCTGCGGTACTCCTCGGTGTCGGTGCCGTCGGAGATCGAGCCGACGTTGTAGACGAGCGAGCCGGTGTCGTCGTTCATGCGGACGAGGACGTCGGGGTTGAAGCCGGGGGTGAAGTCGAACTCGCGGGCGTTGGTGCTGGTGTACTCGTGGTTGCCGTTGCCGTCGTCGACCGCGAACTCGTCGATGATGGCGTTGAGGAAGGCGGCGGTGGTGAAGTTGGACTCGGCGGTGCCGTCGCGGTTGGCGTCGAAGACGACGTCCTTCTTGGCGAGGGCGGCGACGCTGGAGGGCGTCGCGCCGCCGCCGAGGGCGGTGGCCCAGGCGTCGGCGTCGACGATGAACATGGTCAGCGAGCCGTTGCCGCCGATCGTGCCGGCCCCGTCGCTGGTGACGTTCTGGATCTCCTCGAAGTTGGCCTCGTGACGGACGGCGGCGCCGGTGAAGTCGCCGTGCTCGAGCACGAGGGGGTTGCCGCTGTTGGCCGGGTTGACCTTGATGCCCCCGTTGCCGCCGTTGAAGTTGTAGGCGGGGAACCAGTCGTTGTAGACCTCCGAGTTGCCGTTGGCGGCGCAGGTGTGCAGGTTGGTGCCGGTGTAGGCGGTGTCGGACCACCAGATGCAGAAGTAGCCGTCGGCGTTGGTCTTGTACCAGTCGGTGGCGCCGATGAAGAAGCACTCGTCGACTTCGCAGGTGGCGCCGTCGTCGACGACGCAGATGACGAGGGTGTTGCGCAGGCTCTCACCGCCGCAGCCGTAGAGCTCGATGTACTGGTACTGGTCGTCGGCGCTGCCCTTGGGGTTGCGGAGGACTTCGTTGAAGCGGAGGGATGCGGGGGTGGCCCAGGCGGCGCCCGCGGCGAGGGCCAGGGCCATGGCGGATGTCAGCGTCTTCTTCATAACCGTTCTCCTTCATGCGTCGGCACGGGGCGACACCCTCCCTCTGGCGACGCGCCGAGGGAAAACCATGGGTGCCGAATGTGTGTGCCGGTTGTCTTTGGCTGTTAGCGCGGTGCGAACAGCTCTCGCCGGAGACTATACACGACGGTGCATGCTTCGAGGACGGCAACGCGGGTAATTTGCGATGAAGTTATCGTTACTCAAGTGCCGCTCCCACCCGCTGATATAGGGCGGCTTGCATAAGCACTTGAAGAAGGGGGCGCAACGCCGCGGCCGATCATGATATGAAGATCAAACAAAGAACCGTCGAACGTGCGCTCGTCGCACGCCCGGCGTGCGCGGCGCGCCGACTCGCGACACGTCGAGTTTGCACGCGTGCGGCGAGCGGCGACTCCTGCGAGCGCGGCGGATCATGCTGTTGATCGTCGGAGAACACGAGCCGCGCGAAGAAGCGACGTGAAAGCACGATGAGCTGGCCATGAACGGCTTATCACGCCGATCGCCCATAACACAGAAAACACCGTGATTGATCGAGAAACGGGCCAAAGCAGCGACGCGCGGTGCCGATGACCCTTATCAACGGCATGCGCAGTTTTGATAAGACGCTTCACACCAAGGCCGTGGATCGGCATATGGTCTGAAGAGGATTCTCGGATGTCCCGATCGACCAGAACTTCTCCGCAGACGATGAACTCCGACGGCGTGACCTTTCCCGCCGAGGGGCGTGCCCGCGTCGTGATCGAAGCGGTCGAGCCGAGCGTGCCGGGCAGAGACTTCGCCGTCAAGCGCGTCGTGGGCGAAGCCGTTCACATCACGGCCGATGTCTTCTGCGACGGGCACGACGAGGTCACCGCGGTCGTGCAGCACCGGGCGCGCGGGGGCGAGTGGTCGGAGACGGCGATGAAGCCGCTCGGCAACGACCGGTGGGCGTGCGACGTGGGTGTGCGCTCCGTGGGCGAGCACGAGTTTCGCGTGGCGGCCTGGGTCGATCATTTCAAGACTTGGCGGCACGCGCTGACGAAACGAGCCGCGGCGGACCAGGACTTGTCGGTCGAGTTTCTGATCGGCGCCGATTTCGTTGAAGAGGCCGCGGCCTCGGGCGAAGCGGGGGCGGAGAGGCTCCGGCGCTTCGCCGACGCGCTCCGCCACGCCGAGCGCGGGCGGGAGTCGCGCCTGGAAGTGGCGCTCGACGATCGGCTCGCCGCGTTGATGTTCGCCGAGGGCCCGCGGCGGCACGCGGTGGCCAGCCCGCCGGTGCGCATCTGGGTTGACCGGCCGCGTGCTAGATTCAGCGCCTGGTACGAGCTGTTCCCGCGCTCGGCCGGCGACGGCGTGACGCACGGCACGCTGCGCGACGTGATCCGACGCCTCGATCGCGTCGCGGCGATGGGCTTCGACGTGCTCTACCTGCCGCCGATCCACCCGATCGGTGTCTCGTTCCGCAAGGGCAGAAACAACACGCTCACGCCGGGGCCGGACGACGTCGGAAGCCCCTGGGCGATCGGCGGCGAAGCCGGCGGTCACGACGCCGTGCATCCCCGGCTCGGAACGATGGACGACGTGAAGGCGCTTGTCCGGGAGGCGGGCGCGCACGGGATCGAGATCGCGATGGACCTGGCGCTGCAGTGCTCGCCGGATCACCCGTACGTGAAAGAGCACCCGGAATGGTTCCGCGCACGCCCTGACGGCACGATCCAGTACGCCGAGAACCCGCCGAAGAAATACCAGGATATCTACCCGTTCGATTTCGAGTGCGCGCAGTGGCGGGAGTTGTGGGCCGAGATCCTGCGCGTCGTGCGCGTCTGGATCGCCTGCGGCGTCAAGATCTTCCGCGTCGATAACCCGCACACCAAGCCGTTCGGCCTCTGGGAATGGCTGATCGCGCAGGTGAGACGCGACCACCCGGACGTCTTGTTCCTCGCGGAGGCCTTCACGCGGCCGAAGGTCATGTACCGTCTCGCCAAGCTCGGCTTTACGCAGTCGTACACGTACTTCGCGTGGCGGAACGGGCCGAACGACCTGAGGGACTATTTCACCGAGCTGACGCGGACGTCGGTCGCGGAGTTCTTCCGGCCCAACGCCTGGCCGAACACGCCGGACATCTTGACCGAGTATCTCCAGCACGGCGGGCGTGCGGCGTTCGTGGTGCGGGCGGTGCTCGGGGCGACGTTGTGCGCAAGCTGGGGGGTGTACGGCCCGGCGTTCGAGCTGATGGACGCGGCGCCCGCCAAGCCGGGGAGCGAGGAATATCTGGACTCGGAGAAGTACCAGATCCGCGCGTGGGACTGGGACCGTCCGAGCTCGCTGGCGCCGCTGCTGACGCGGCTCAACCGTATCCGCCGGCAGAACCCCGCGCTCCAGCAGGATCGGACGTTGCGGTTCCACGCGTGCGATAACCCGGCGATCGTGTGCTACAGCAAAGCAGTGGGGGAGAACGTGATCGTGGTCGCGGTCAACACCGATCCCTTTGCGCCACACTGGGGGACCGTTGAGATCGATACCGAGTCGCTCGGGCTGGCATCTGACCAGGCGTACGGCGTCCACGATCTGCTCACCAACACCCGATATGTGTGGAGAGGGCGGCGCAACGTTGTGGGGCTGAGCCCCGGCCGCGGACCCGCGCACGTCTTTCGGGTAGAGCGGCCGCAGAGGCCGGAGAACTTTGCGGGCTGAACCGCTCTACGGCAGGTCTACGGCAGTATGTGAAAAAAATCACATACTCTCAACAACCGTCTCACGTCGTGCGTCCATCATCATTCGAGCGCGATCCACTTCATCTCGCGGAGGATTGATGTCAACGACCGCTTCACAGGCTGTCAACTTTGCGCGCAAGCGTCGCTCGTTCGCCGAGATCGCCGGCCCACCCGCTTACGGGTGGTACAAGAACGCGGTGATCTACCAGCTCCACGTCCGCTCGTTCTGCGATTCGACGGGCGACGGCGTCGGGGATTTCAACGGGCTGATCTCGAAGCTCGATTACCTCGCCGATCTGGGGGTGACGGCGCTCTGGCTGCTGCCGTTTTATCCGTCGCCGCTGCGTGACGACGGGTACGACATCGCCGATTTCACCGGCGTGAACCCGGCGTACGGCACGATCGAGGACGTGCGCCGGTTTGTTCAGGAGGCCCACCGCCGCGGGCTGCGGGTCATCACCGAGCTGGTGGTGAACCACACGTCCGATCAGCACCCGTGGTTCCAGCGCGCACGGCGTGCGCCCAAGGGCAGCCCCGAGCGCGATTTTTATGTGTGGAGCGACAGCGCGGACAAGTACGCCGGCACGCGGATCATCTTCAAGGATTTCGAGAGCAGCAACTGGGCGTGGGACTCGGTCGCGCAGCAGTATTACTGGCACCGCTTCTACAGCCACCAGCCGGACCTGAACTTTGCGAACCCGGCGGTGCGCCGCGCGGTGCTCGACACGTGCAGCTTCTGGATGCGTCTCGGCGTCGACGGGATGCGTCTGGACGCGGTGCCGTATCTCTACGAGCGCGAGGGGACCAGCTGCGAGAACCTGCCGGAGACGCACGAGTTTTTGCGCGAGCTGCGGGCGCACGTGGACCGGGAGTTCCCCGGGCGGATGCTGCTGGCCGAGGCCAACCAGTGGCCGGAGGACGCGATCGCGTATTTCGGCGACGACGACGAGTGCCACATGGCGTTCCATTTTCCGCTGATGCCGCGGCTGTTCATGGCGTTGCGGATGGAGGACCGGTACCCGATCGTCGACATCATGGAGCAGACGCCGCCGATCCCGCCGACGTCGCAGTGGGCGGTCTTCCTGCGGAACCACGACGAGCTCACGCTCGAGATGGTGACGGACGAAGAGCGCGACTACATGTACCGCGTCTACGCCAGCGACTCGGAGGCGCGGATCAACCTGGGCATCCGCCGGCGGCTGGCGCCGCTGCTGGGGAACAACCGGCGGAAGATCGAGCTGATGAACGGCCTGCTCTTCTCGCTCCCAGGCGCGCCGATCGTTTACTACGGCGACGAGATCGGGATGGGGGACAACATCTTCCTCGGCGACCGCAACGGCGTGCGCACGCCGATGCAGTGGAACGCCGACCGGAACGCCGGGTTCAGCCGGTCCAACCCGCAGCGGCTGTTCCTCCCGGTCATCGTCGACCCCGAGCACCACTACGAGTCGGTCAACGTCGAATCGCAGCAGGCGAACCTCTCGTCCGTGCTGTGGTGGATGAAGCGGCTCATCGCCCTGCGGAACCGCTACCCGCTCTTCGGGCTCGGCTCGATGCGGTTTGTCCATTCCGACAACCCGCGGGTGCTCGCGTACGTGCGCGAGCACGAGGGCCAGGCCGTCCTGGTGGTGGCGAACCTGTCCCGCTTTGTCCAGCCGTGTTTCCTGCCGATCCAGGAGTTCGCGGGCCGGCGGATGGTGGAGATGTTCGGGAGCATCGCCTTTCCGGACGTCGGCGAGACGCCGTATTTCCTGTCGCTTGGGCCGCACGAGCTTTTCTGGTTTGTGCTCGAGGAGCCGGCGCCGTCGCAGGCCGCCGGGAGCGTCGACGAGGAGGTCCCCGAGATCGTTCTCGACGGCCCGCTCGAGCAGGCGCTGGGCACGGTGGCGTTTGCTCGCTCGCTCGAGCGGATATTGCCGGGGGTGCTGCCGCGGCGGCGGTGGTTTGCTTCCAAGTCGCGGTCGTTGCGGTCCGTGCGCATCACCGAGCAGCTGCCGGTGACCGTGCCGGAGAACGCCCTCGGCCCGGCGATGGTGATGCTGGCGCAGTGCGAGTTTGCCACGGGCGAGCCGGACGTCTACGCGCTGCCGCTGATGCTGCAGGAGGCGCAGGACGAAGCCGCTCCATCGGCGATCGCGCTCGTGCAATCCGGCGACGACGCGTACGAGCTGATCGATGCGGTGAGCGGCAGCGGGTTCCCGCGTGCGCTGCTCGAGCTTGCCGTCGGCGGTCGCACCGTCGAGGTGAACGGCCAGAAGCTCATCGGCACCCGCCTGGGCGAGCCGGTGGAGGAAGCGGAACTCGCGGGCCTGCCGATCCGCGTGCCCAAGCTCGAGCAGAGCAACTCGACGATCTTCGTGGGGGATCGGCTTATCTTCAAGATGTTCCGCCGCCTGCACGAGGGGGAGAACCCCGAGCTGGAGATCGGGCGGCACCTGACCGAACGGGTGGAGTTTTCGGGCGCGGCGCCGCTGGCGGGGGCGGTGGAGATCGAAGACCGGGGCGGCCGCCGGCGCACGCTGGCGGTGGTCGTGCAGCAGGTGGCGGCGGAATCGGACGCGTGGGCGTGGATGCTGGGACGGGTCGGGCAATATCTCGAGCGTGCCAGCGCGGTGCCGCCCGAGAAACGCTCCGAGATGCTGGTGCTGCCGCGCGGCGATACGTTCGAGGAAGCGCAGCCGCCCGCGGCGCTTGCCGCGCTGCTGGGCGACACGGTGGAGCAGGTCCGGCTGCTCGGTGAGCGCACGGCGGAGATGCACGCGGCGCTCGCGGATGACCAGGGCGATCCGGCCTTCACGCCGGAGGCGTTTTCGCTGATGTACCAGCGCTCGCACTTCCAGTCGATCCGGAACCTGGTGCGCTCGGTGACCGACGGGCTGCGGGGCATCCCGGTCGGCCAGACGGCGGTGCGTGAGCTGGTGGGCGACGTGCTCGCCTCCAGCGACCGCCTGTTGACCCGCGTCCGGCAGAGCACGCAGACCCCGCTGACGGGCCGGCGCATCCGCGTGCACGGCGATTTTCACCTGGGGCAGGCGTTGTGGACGGGCCGCGACTTCGTCTTCGTGGACTTTGAAGGCGAGCCCCTGCGCTCGATCGGCGAGCGCCGGCTGAAGAGGACGCCGCTGCGCGACGTCGCGGGGATGATCCGGTCGTTTGACTACGCGATTTGGACGGGCGTGAAGCGGCAGGCCGAGTGGATGACCGCGGGCGGCGAGATGCTCGACGCCGCGGCGAAGGTCTGGAGCGCGTGGATGGCCCGCCTGTACGCCAACGCGTACGCGGCCCGCCTCGACGCGTTGAACCCGTCGCTGCTCGGCGAAGACCCTTCGAGCCGGCGGGTGCTGCTGCGGACGTCGCTGATGGAAAAAGTGCTGTACGAGGTGCAGTACGAACTCAACGCCAGGCCGGAGTGGGTGGACATTCCTCTTCGGGCGTTGCGGGAGATGCTCAGCGAGCCCGTCGATGCGGCGGAGGCGGCGTCGGGCGCGCCCACGCGCTCGCCGCAGAACGAGGAGCACGCATGATCCAACAGGGACAACACATCCTCTCCGCGCGCGGCGGCAAGGCTTCGCCGCCCGCGCAAGCTAGCGCGTGGGAGTTGTCGCCCTTCGACCTCCACCTGTTCAACGAGGGTCGGCATTACCGGCTGGCGGACAAGCTCGGCGCGCACGTGCTGGCCGAAGGGGGCGTGGCGTTCGCGGTCTGGGCGCCGGGCGCCCGCTCGGTCTCGGTCATCGGGACGTTCAACGGCTGGGAGAAGGGCCGCCACCCGATGCGGGCCAAGGGCCAATCGGGGATCTGGGAGCTGGTCATCCCCGAGGCGAAGGACGGGGACACGTACAAGTATCACATCGAGTCGCATTCCAACGGCTACCGCGTTGACAAGGCGGATCCGTTCGCGTTTCAGCAGGAGACTCCGCCGCGGACGGGCTCGGTCGTGCGGAGTCTCGAGTATCAGTGGGGCGATGCGGCGTGGATGGGCACGCGCGGCGAGAAGCAGAAGCTCTCCTCGCCGATATCGGCCTACGAGGTGCACCTGGGTTCGTGGATGCGCGTGCCGGAGGAGGGCAACCGGTGGCTTACGTACCGCGAGCTTGCGCCGAAGCTCGCCGAGTATTGCACGCGCCTCGGCTTCACGCATGTCGAGTTCATGCCGGTGATGGAGCATCCGTTTTACGGTTCGTGGGGGTACCAGGTGACGGGGTACTTCGCCCCGACAAGCCGGTACGGCACGCCGCAGGATTTCATGTATCTTGTGGATCACCTGCACCGGCACGGGATCGGCGTCATCCTCGACTGGGTGCCGTCGCACTTCCCGACGGACGAGCACGGGCTTATCTACTTCGACGGCACGCACCTGTTCGAGCACGCCGACCGCCGGCAGGGCTTCCATCCCGAGTGGAACAGCGCGATCTTCAACTACGGCCGTCACGAGGTGCGGGCGTTCCTGATCTCGAGCGCGCTCTTCTGGCTCGAGAAGTACCACGCCGACGGGCTCCGCGTGGACGGCGTGGCGTCCATGCTCTACCTCGATTACGGACGCCGCGAGGGCGAGTGGGTCCCCAACGCTTCCGGCGGGCGCGAGAACCTCGACGCGGTGCGCTTCATGCGCGAGCTCAACACGGAGGTGTACCGCTCGTTCCCCGACGTGCAGACGATCGCCGAGGAGTCGACCGCGTGGCCGGGCGTGTCGCGTCCGGCCGACGCCGGCGGGCTGGGCTACGGGCTCAAGTGGGACATGGGGTGGATGCACGACTCGCTGCGGTATCTGCAGCGAGACCCGCTCTACCGGCGCTACCACCAGAACGACCTCACGTTCCGCGGCGTGTACATGTTCGCCGAGAACTACATGCTCGCCCTCTCGCACGACGAGGTGGTGCATCTCAAGGGCTCGCTGGCGACGCGCATGCCCGGCTCGGCTTGGCAGCGGTTCGCCAACCTGCGCCTGCTGCTGGCCAACCAGTGGACGCAGCCGGGCAAGAAGCTGCTCTTCATGGGCGGCGAGTTCGGGCAGATCGACGAATGGGACCACGACGCGAGCCTCGACTGGCACCTCACGCATCAGCCGATGCACGCGGGCGTCCAGCGGCTGGTCGGCGATCTCAACGCGCTCTACACGCAACTGCCGGCGCTCCACGAGCACGACTGCGACCCGTCCGGATTTGAGTGGGTCGAGGCGAACGATCATGCCAACAGCGTGCTCGCGTACCTGCGCAAGGGGAGCGATGCGGAATCGGTCGCGCTGGTGGTGCTGAACTTCACGCCGATGCCGCGGACCAACTACCGCCTCGGCGTGCCGAATGTTGACGACTGGCGCGAGGTGCTGAACACCGACGCCGAGGTGTACGGCGGCTCGGGCGTGGGGAACATGGGGTCGGTGGAAGCCGCCGCGATGCCGTGGGAGCAGTTCCCGCGGTCGGTGTCGCTCACGCTCCCGCCGCTGGGCGCACTCATCCTCGTGCCGGCGGCGGGCGGGGCGGAGAGCCTGCCGTGAGCAGCAACGGCTCGAGGCATGTGCGGGCCGCTGCGCGGGCAGCCGGCGTCGCGGATCGGTTCATCGATGCCTACGGCCGCGAGCGGATCGTCGCCGACGAGACGCTGCACGCCGTCTTACACGCCTTGAACGACGATCAGGCCGAACGGGAAGCCGCCGACGAAGACGCTCCGCCGCGGGTGATCGTTGCGTGGGCCGGAAGCCGGAGCATTCGCGTGCCTTCGGCGAACATCGGTCGCGGGAGCGCGACCCTTGCGCTGGAAGAGCCGGGTGAGAGCGAAGCGGTTGCGGAGCGACCGTGCGCCGTCACGGCGATCAGGGAGACCGGCCGCGCCAGCCGACTTGACCTCTCCGGGGCGCTCCCGATCGGCACGCACCGGCTCCTGCTCGAACGCCGAGGCGGACGGCGTGAGTGCTTCGTGCTCGCGGCGCCCCGTTCGTTGTCCCGCGGGATCACCAACGCAGGCCGGCGGCTGGCGGTCTTTCTTCCGCTGCACGCCGTGCGGAGTGAGGCAAGCTTCGGCGTGGGTACGTTGAGCGATCTGGGCGAGCTGGTGGAATGGGCGCACGCGTGCGGGGCGTCGGTGGTGGGGACGCTGCCGCTCTTTCCCACGTTTCTCGACGCTCCGTTTGATCCAAGCCCGTACGCGCCGATCACACGTCTGCGGTGGGGCGAGTTGTACGTCGATCCGCGGCGGGCGCCGGAGTGGACGAGCCCCCGCGTGCGACGGCGTGTATCCGGCCGCGGGTTTCTTCGCGAGGTCGCCGCGGCGCACGCCCGGGAATGGGTGGAGTATCGGCGCACGTGGTCGCTGCTGATGAGCGTGCTGAGCGTCATGGTCGAGGAGGCTCGCTCATCGCCCGCGCGATGGAAAGAGGTCCTTCACGCGGCGGGCGGTTGTCTTGCGTATGCGGGCGCTCGCGGGTCGGCGTTGGCGGAGCTGCGGGCGTATGCGGCGTTCCGTGCCGCGGTCGACGAGGCGGGCGATTCCTGGGGCGGGTGGTCCGCCGAACGCCGAACGGCGTGTGTCGCGCGTGTCGGCGAAGAGGATCACCGTGCGGCGACCTATATCTATGCGCAGGCGCTCGCCAACCAGCAGATGGCCGCGGTCAGCCGGCACGCCGACGGCTCGCGCCCGCTGTACCTCGACCTGCCCGTCGGGGTCCATCCGGACGGGTTTGACGTGTGGCGGCGCCCCGAGCTTTTTGTGAAAGGTCTTTCCGCCGGCGCGCCGCCGGACATGCTCTTCACCGGCGGGCAGGTGTGGGGCTTCCCGCCGATGCACCCGGCCGCCGCCCGCGTGGACGGATACGCGTACCTGCGCTCGGTGCTCCGGCGGATGTTGTCGGTCGCCGGCGTGCTGCGCATCGATCATGTGATGGGCCTGCTGCGCATGTACTGCGTCCCCTCCGGCTTCGACGGCACGCAGGGAGCGTACCTGGCGTATCCGGCGGAGGAACTCTTCGCGATCGTGATGATCGAGGCGGCCCGCGCCGGCGCGCTGGTGGTCGGCGAGGACCTGGGCACCGTGCCGCCCAAGATCCGCGAGATGATGAGCGCACGCGGCATACTCGGCATGCACGTGCAGCAGTTCTCGCTCAGCTCCAGGCGAAAGTCGATCAGTCTCCCCAAGGCCGACCGTCCTCAACTGGCGAGCCTGAACACGCACGACACGCCGACCTTCGCCGGGTACTGGTCCGGCGACGACATCGAGTTTCGCGCACGGACCGGGGTGCTGAGCCCGCGCGACGCCTGGCAGGAAACCAAGGAGCGGGCCGCCGTCCGGCGCGCCGTCACCGCGGCATGTGCGAAGAAAGGGGCCCGGGTTCGTACGGCGCGGGAAGCCGGAACCGAGCTGATGGCGATGCAGGCTCGGACGGGCGCGCCGATCACGCTGGTGAATCTCGAAGACCTGTGGGAGGAGCGCCGGCCGCAGAACATCCCCGGCTTGGCCCGCGAGTATCCCAACTGGCGACGGCGGGCCGCGGTATCGCTCAGCGGGATCACCCGGTCGGCGGAGTTCGAAGGGGTGCTGAGACGGCTCTCGGCGCTGCGTGCGCGTCCGCGGCGGGTCCGCGCTGCGCCGGCGCGCATCAAGGGAGGTGCGACATGACCGACGACCTTCCGCCGCTGGGCGCGATGCCGATGGACGCGAGCCGCACACGGTTCTGCGTGTGGGCGCCCGCGGCTGATCGCCTCACGCTCCTCCTGCCCGACGCGGGCGGTCGTTACCCGCTGGAGCGTGACGGGCGGGGCTATTACACGGCGGTCGTCGAGGCCGGTGTCGGCACGCGGTACCAGTACGAGTTTGACGACGGCCGTGTGCGGCTCGACCCCGCGTCGCGGGCGCAGCCCGACGGCGTGCACGGGCCGTCGATGGTGGTCGACAGCCGAAGCCACGCCGACGCGCCCTTCACCAACCGGCCGCTGCCGCACCACGTGCTCTACGAGCTGCACGTGGGGACGTTCACGCCCGCGGGGACGTTCGACGGCGTGATCGAACGGCTCGACGACCTGGTTGAGCTGGGCGTCACCGCGATCGAGCTCATGCCGATCGGGCAGTTCCCCGGCGGGCGCAACTGGGGGTACGACGGCGTGCTCCCCTTCGCCGCCCAATGGTCGTACGGCGGCGTCGAGGGCCTCCGCCGCCTGGTCGGCGCTTGCCACCGGCGCACGATGGCGGTGGTGCTCGATGTGGTTTACAACCACCTTGGTCCCGAGGGCAACTACCTGCGGGATTTCGGGCCGTATTTCACCGATCGGTACAAGACGTCGTGGGGAGAGGCGTTGAACTTTGACGGCCCGCACGCCGACCACGTCCGCGAGTTGTTTATCCAGTCGGCGCTGCACTGGGTCGAAGGGTGCGGCGTCGACGGTCTGCGCCTCGACGCCGTGCACGCGATCGTGGACCACACGGCGCGGACGTTTGTTGAAGAGCTGACCGCCCGCGTGCACGCCGCGGCGGAAAAGAGCGGCCGGCGTGTGCTGGTGATCGCCGAATCCAACGACAACGATCCGCGGCTGGTGAGGTCGACCGACGCGGGCGGGCTCGGGCTCGACGGGTGCTGGAACGACGACTACCACCACGCGGTCCGGTGCATGCTGACGGGCGAACGCCGCGGGTATTACAAGCCGTACGGCCGTCCGGCGCACGTCGCCAAAGCGGTGCGCGATCGGTTCGTTTTTACCGGCCAATATTCGTCGGGCTTTGAGCGACGGCACGGCGCGGACGCGCACGACGTGCCGCACGGCCGGCTCGTGGTCTATACCCAGAACCACGACCAGGTGGGGAACCGCCCGTTCGGTGATCGGCTCGATCAGACGGCCGGCGCGGGCGGCGCACGCGTCGCGGCGGCGCTCGTGCTCCTTTCGCCGTTCACCCCGATGCTGTGGATGGGCGAGGAATACGCGGAAACCGCGCCGTTCGCGTATTTCATCAGCCATACCGACCCTCAACTCATCAAGGCGGTCCGTGAGGGCCGTCGCCGAGAGTTCGCCGAGTTTCAAAGCGGCGGCGAGCCCCCCGACCCTCAGGACGAGACGACCTTTCGCGCAAGCAGGCTCGACTGGGCGCATCGCTACACGCCCACGGGGCGGGCGCGGCTTGCGCTCTACCGCGAGCTGCTCCGCCTCCGCGGCAAGGCCCGCATCGTTGATCACGCCGACGATGTCGACGCGTTCGTGTGGGAGGGATGCGTCGTCATCGTCTACGGCAACCCCGTGCGCCTCGCCGTCGTCGCCAACCCTCACACGCGTCCGATCACCGGCACGCTCCCCGTGGACCGGTTCTCGCCGCCGACCGCGTTTCGCATCGCGCTCGATACATCGTCGCCGGCCTTTCGCGACGAGGCCGAGGCCGGCTTGCCTGCGACCGGGGCGTCCATGACGTCGATCGGCGCGGACGCTGTTCAACTCACGCTCGGCCCCCGTGCGGCGGCCGTGATACTTCCGGAGAACCCGTCATCATGAGCCCCAAATACGTCTGTATCCACGGACATTTTTACCAGCCGCCCCGCGACAACGCCTGGCTCGAGGCGGTCGAGATGCAGGAGTCCGCGTACCCCGACCACGACTGGAACGAGCGGATCTCGCGCGAGTGCTACGAGACGAACGCGAAGGCGCGGCTGCTCAACGCCGAGGGATGGATCAAGTCCATCGTCAACAACTACGAGCGGATCAACTTCAACTTCGGGCCGACGCTCCTGGCCTGGATGCAGGGGTACGCGCCGGCCTGCTACGCGGAGATCATCCGCGGCGATGCGCTCAGCATCGAGCGCTTCGGCGGGCACGGCTCGGCGATGGCGCAGGGCTACGGGCACACCATCCTGCCGCTGAATAACGACCGCGACCGGCTCACGCAGGTTCGGTGGGGCGTGCGCGATTTTGAGCACCGCTTCGGGCGAAAACCCGAGGGGATGTGGATGCCCGAGACCGCGGTGAGCACGCCGACGCTGGAAGCCCTCGCCGAAGCGGGCATCCGGTTCACCATCATGGCCCCACGCCAGTGCGCCGCCGTGCGGCCGATCGGCGGCGAGCAATGGACGGAGCTCGACGGCTCCGTCGATCCGACCCGCGCGTACCAGATCGCTCTTCCCTCGGGCCGGTCGATCAGCGCCTTCTTCTACGACGGGCCCGTTTCTCAGGGCGTCGCCTTCGAAGGGCTGCTCAACAGCGGCGACCGTTTCGCGGACCGGATCCTCAGCGGCTTCAGCGATAAGCGCGAGCACGCGCAGATCATGCACATCGCCACCGACGGCGAAAGTTACGGGCACCATCACCGTCACGGCGAGATGGCGCTCGCGGCGGCCCTCGAACGCATCGAGAACGATCCGCAGGTCGAGCTGACCAACTACGGGCTCTATCTCGAGCGTCACCCGCCGCAGTGGGAGGCCCGCATCCACGAGAACAGCTCGTGGAGCTGCGTGCACGGCATCGAGCGATGGCGCTCGGACTGCGGCTGCAACTCCGGCCGTCAGGGGTTCCATCAGCGATGGCGCGGCCCGCTCCGCGAGGCGTTCGACTTCCTGCGCGACACGGTCGCGCCGGTGTTCGAGGAGCGTGCCAGGGAGTTCTTCAAAGACCCGTGGGCGGCGCGGGAGGACTACATCGGCGTGATTCTCGACCGGAGCCCGGAGTCGATCGACAGGTTTCTGGCGGCGCACCGCGGCCGGGATCTCGCTGGGGACGATCGCAGCAGGGCGCTCATGCTCATGGAGCTGCAGCGTCACGCGATGCTCATGTACACGAGCTGCGCATGGTTCTTTGACGACGTCGCCGGCATCGAGAACGTCCAGGTCATCCAGTACGCGGCGAGGGTCGTCCAGCTCGCCCGCCTGACCCTCGGGCTCGAACTGGAGAACGAGTTCCTCACGCGCCTCGAGCGGGCCGAGGGAAGCATGAAGGAGTACCCCAACGGCCGCAGCGTGTACGAAAAGATTGTCCGCCCGGCGATGCTCGACCTCAACCGCGTGGGCGCGCACTATGCGCTGGCGCGCATCTTCGAGGACGTCTCCGGGCCCGTGTACGCGTACGACGTCGAGCCGGGGAACGAGAAGCGGCTGACGGCCGGCAAGGCGCGCCTGCTGACCGGGCACGCCGTGTTCAACTCCCGCGTCACGCTCGAGCGCTCCCATTTGTCGTACGTCGCCGTCCACTTCGGCGACCATACGGCGTCCTGCGGCGTCCGGGCGTTCGAGGGCGAGGACGCCTTCCAGCGGCTGTCCGCGAGCCTCGATCACGAGTTCGAGACCGCCGACTTCGCCGCGGTGATCCGCGCGATCGACCGCGAGTTCAGCGATCGGTCGTACAACATCGGCTCGCTCTTCCGCGACCAGCAGCACGCCGTGGTGCGCAAGATCCTCGAGCCGACGCTCCAGCAGATCGACGCCTCGTATCAGGCGATCTACGACCAGCACGCCCCGATGGTGCGATTCCTGCGCTCGCTCGATCTCACCGTGCCGCGGCGCATCCAGATCGTCGGGTCGTTCGTGCTCAGCCAGTCGATCCGGCGACTGCTCGAGCAGCCGCCGTTCGATCGGCAGCGCGCGGGCGAGCTCGTCGCCGAAGCGGAGAAAGAAGGCGTCGAACTCGACGCGGCAACCATTGGCCACGCCGTCCGCATCGCGATGAACCGGTTGAACGCTGCCGCCTCAAGCGACGCGGACGACATGCCGACGCTGCAATCGATGCTCCACCTGGCGACCTTCACCGCGTCGCTGCCGTTCGAGGTCGACACCTGGCCGCTCCAGGAAATGCTGCTGCGAAACTTCTTCCCCCGCGCGGCGTCCTTCCGCGAACGGGCCGCCGAATCGCCCGAAGCCCGCGAGTGGGTCGAAGCGCTCGAGCAGCTCGGCGGCGTCCTGAGGGTCGTCGTGTGACCATCGGCGCGCCCGACATCCCCGTTGCGACGTACCGCGTGCAGCTTACGCCCGACTTGACCTTCGAGCACGCGGCGGAGATCGTCCCCTACCTGGCCAAGCTCGGTGTCTCTCACCTGTATGTGTCGCCGATCTTCGAGGCGCGCCCGGGCAGCACGCACGGGTACGACCAAACCGATCCGACGCGGCTTCGAGCCGAGCTCGGCGCCGATGCGGGGTTCACTCGGCTTGCCGACGCCGCACGCGCAGCCGGTCTGCGCATCATCGTCGATTTCGTTCCCAACCACATGGCGGCGCACCACCTCAACCCCTGGTGGTGGGGGCTGCTCGCCGAGGGGCGCGGCTCCCGCTTCGACCGCTTCTTCGATGTCTTCTGGAGCGAGGCCGACGGACGGATCGTTCTTCCCGTGCTCGGCGCTCCGCTCGAACAGGCGATCGAGAACGGTGAGATCCGGCTCGCGTCCGACGAGTCCGGCCGCGGGCTCAGCGTTGAATACTTTGACAAGCGGTTCCCGCTGCGTGCCGCCTCTGTCGAAGCCGCGGGCGACGACCCGGCCTCGCTCCGCGGCGGCGATCTCCTCCGCGTGCTGGGAAAGCAGCACTACGAGCTGGCTTTCTGGCGGACCGGCCTGCCGCGGGTCAACTATCGCCGTTTTTTCGACATCGCCGAGCTTGTCGGCGTGCGCGTCGAAGACCCGGAGGTCTTTGACGTGCTCCACGCCGGGCTCTTCCAACTCGTCCGAGACGGGTTGATCCACGGCGTTCGGCTCGATCATGTCGACGGTCTGGCCGACCCCCGCGCCTACTGCCGCCGTCTGCGCGAGCGGCTGGCGTCTCTCACGACTCGCTCCACGCTCGTCTACGTCGAGAAAATCCTCGCGCAGGATGAGACGCTTCCCGACGACTGGCAGATCGACGGCACCAGCGGGTACGACTTCCTCGCCGCGGCGGCCGCGGTGCAGGTCCGGCCCGAGGGCGTGGACCGCTTGCGCCAACGGGCGCAGGCGCTGGGCGATGCGCCCGCAAGGTTCGAACGTCTCAAGCACGACTGCAAGGCCGAAGTAGCCGTGCTGCTGCTCGGCCCGGAGCGTCTCCGGGTCGCGCGGCGCGTTGCCGACGCCCTCGGCGGTGCCGACGAGGACGCGGTCGCCCGCTGTCTGACGGCGATCGCCGCATGCCTCGACGTGTACCGCACCTACGCGGATGAGGACGGCCTGTCGGAACAGGACCGCTCACGACTCACCGACGCCGTGCGTCGCGCCGAGGCGGATGTTGACGCCGCGGACCGGCAGGCCTTCTCCGCGGTGTCGGGCGTGTTGCTGCTCGGCCCGCCGTTCGACAGCGGCCCGCAGCGCCAGGCCGCGTTGTCGGCGATCCGCGTTTGGCAGCAGTTGACCGGCCCCCTCGCGGCCAAGGGCGTGGAAGATACGGCGCTGTACCGCGACGCCGCGATGCCCGCGCTCAACGACGTCGGGAGCGAGCCCGAGCAGCTCAGCGCCCGTGCGGCACGACGGCGTCTTGCTTCGCGGTTGTCCGAACGCGCCGACCGCTGGCCCGCCGCGTTGAACGCGACCAGCACGCACGACACCAAACGCGGCGAAGACACCCGCGCCCGCATCGCCGCGGTCTCGTGGGACGAGCGTGCGATCGACCTCTTCGAGCACGCCCGCGAGCAGGCCGAGACGCTCCTCGCCGATCTGCGGCCAGTGCCGCACCCGACGCTCCGCCGCCTCGCGCTCTACACGACCATGGCGCTCCTGCCCGACGACGGCGCTCACGCCGCGCTCGGCGATCGGCTCAAAGACTACCTGCGCAAGGCGTCGCGGGAGGCCAAGCTCGGCACCACGTGGCTCGACCCCGATGCGGCGTACGAGACGGCGTGCGCTACGTTCGTCGATCGACTCCTCGGCGCCGAGGGGACGCCGATCGTGAAGACGCTGCGCGAGGTTGCAAGCCGCACCCGCCGGCACGCGGCGGTCCAGTCGCTCGGGACGGTCCTGATGAAGTCACTGACGCCGGGCGTGCCGGATTTCTACCAGGGATGCGAGCTTCCGGATCTGTCGCTCGTTGACCCGGACAACCGCCGGCCGGTCGACTGGCAGGCCCGGCGGCAACTGCTCGACGCCTTGGCCGCCGCGTGGCGACGTGATCCGCCCACGTGTGCGGCCGCCGCTCTTTCGGATCCGGGTTCCGATGCCGCAAAGATGTTCATCACGTGGCGCGCCGTCGCGCTTCGGCGGTGGTTGCTCGCCCAGTTCGGCCCCATCCGTGTCGCCGCGTGCTCGTCGCGGTTGTGGCGGCTGCGGGCGGGCGATCAAAGCGTGGTGGTGCGACTTCGGCCGCAATCAGGCGAACAGCTTCATCGTCGTTCCGTGACCAACACGTTCGGCGTGAACCAGTTGACGGGTCTTCGCGGTTTCACGGGTCCGCGTGGCCCCGTGCCCGCGCTCATCGAGGTGCGAGAGGCCCACTCGTTGATCGGCCGGTAAGTATCGGCGACGGTCAGCGACCATCGGTAAGAGTGTTTGTCGGCTGCACGTGGGTATACACCAGCGTCTGCTGCTTGATTCTCGGCGGCGTGCTGGACGACCTGAACGCCGGTGATTCAGACGAAGTTATCTACTCGGTCGGCTTGAGTTGGTCGTTCTGAGTCTTCTTGATGCGGTCTTGATGCCGACGGGCTCGATTCGAATGCGGTCTTGAGCACCGGGTTGTTCCGGCAAAGCAAGACTTGTGCAATATCTTGGAGGTCCTTCACGTGTGGTTCTTGATGCTGATGCTGGGACTTGCGATCTTGGCCGTGCTGGGCGGGCTCGCCGCGGCGTGCGATCGGCTCGGAGGGACGGGCTCATGATCTGGTTCTGCGCCGTGCTCGCCTTGCTCGCGTTGATCTACCTCGTGGTCGCGATGCTTCGTCCCGAGTGGTTCTCGAACTGATGATCGGAGTGGTTGGATGGTCTGGACGCTTCCCATACTGCTTATTGCTGGGTGCGTGCTGTTGAGCGTGCCGCTCGGCAGGTACATGGCGTGGGCCGTCGGCGATGCGCCGGGCGGCGTGCGAACCGGGCTCGATGGGGCGGTCCGCGCGATCGGCGGCTCGTGTACCACGGGCGAGCAGCGCTGGTTCGGCTATGTGATGAGCATGCTTGTCTTCAACGCAATCATGTTCGTGCTGGCGTTTGTCGTGCTGACGGTGCAGTCGGCGCTGCCGTTGAACCCCGACGGTAAGGCGGGAATGGCCGCGGACCTGGCCTTCAACACCGCGGCGTCGTTCACCACCAATACCAACCTCCAGCATTATTCGGGCGAGCAGTCGCTGTCGTACTTCTCGCAGCTCTTCGTGATTATGTGGCTGCAGTTCGTTTCGGCGGCGACGGGTATCGCGGCGCTGGCGGCACTATGTAGAGGATTGAGCGGGAAGCCGCTGCTCGGCAACTTCTATCGCGACCTCGCTCGCGTAACGGCGTTCGTGCTCGTCCCGCTGTCGATCATCGTCGCCGTCGCGCTTGTTTTCTGCGGCGTGCCGATGACGCTCGACGGCTCGGCGGTCGCCACGACGCTCGAAGGCGTCACGCAGACGATCTCGCGCGGGCCGGTCGCCGCGGTCGTCGCGATCAAGCAACTCGGCACCAACGGCGGCGGCTACTTCGGCCCCAACAGCACGCACCCCTTCGAGAACCCGACCTTCCTCAGCAACATCATCGAGAACGTGTCGATCATCATCATCCCGATGGCGTGCGTGTGGATGTTCGGCCGCATGGTCGGCTCGTGGAAGCAGGCCGCAGTGGTCTTCGCGGTGATGCTCGCCCTCTACGCGACGTTCACCGGCATCGCGGTATCGACCGAACAAGCCCCCGCGGCGGCGCTCGCCGGTCTACCCGTGCAGGAGAGCATGAACCTCGAAGGCAAAGAGCTGCGCTTCGGTTCGTCCGCCGGCGCGCTTTGGGCCGTCTCGACGACCTCGACGTCCAATGGCTCGGTCAACGCGATGCACGACAGCCTCAACCCGCTCACCGGCCTCATGCCGATGATCGGCATGTGGCTCAACGTCGAGTTCGGCGGCGTCGGCGTCGGCTTCATCAACATGTTCCTCTTCATCATCACGTCGGTCTTCATCGCCGGCATGATGGTCGGGCGCACGCCGGAATATCTCGGCAAGAAGATCGAGGCCCGCGAGATGAAGCTCGCACTGCTCGCCATGCTCGCGCACCCGCTGTTCATCCTCGGCGGCGTCGCGCTTTTCGCCGCCACGCCGATGGGGCGCGACACGGTGCTCAACACCGGTCCGCACGGCTTGAGCGAGATTGTGTACGAGTTCAGTTCCGCCGCGGCGAACAACGGCTCGGGCTTCGAGGGGCTCGGCGACAACACGCCGGCATGGAACATCGCGACCGGCGTCGTCATGCTGCTCGGCAGGTTTGTGCCGATCATCCTGCCGCTGTCGATCGTGGGATCGCTCGCCTCCAAGAAACGCCTCGCCGAATCGGCCGGCACGTTCCGTACGGACGGCGTGCTCTTCGGCGTGATCCTCGCGGGCGTGGTGCTCATCGTCGGCGCGCTGCTCTTCCTGCCGCTCGGCATGCTCGGGCCAGTCGCCGAGCACCTCGCCACGGCAACCTCACGGTAACCTCATGTCACGTACAACCAACATCCAGCTCTTTCGTCGCGAGTTCCTTGCTCCCTCGGCGTGGCGCGCGGTGCTGCGGCTGTCGCCTCGCGCGATGATGACGAACCCGGTCATGTTCGTCGCGTGGCTCGGCGCGATCGTGACGACGATCGAGGCCGTGCGCGTCGGCATGACCCACGGCGACGGGCTGGTCTTCGTCGTCGCCGTCGCGGTGTTCCTGTGGCTCACGGTGTGGTTCGCGAACTTCGCCGAGTCGCTCGCCGAGGCACGCGGGCGTGCGCAGGCCGACACGCTCCGCGCCGCGCGTCACGACGTGAAGGCCAAAAAGCTCGCCATCGCGCACCGCACATCGCCACCGACGGAAGTGCCAGGCACGTCGCTTCGAAAGGACGACTTTGTGCTCGTCGAAGCGGGCGACACGATTCCTGCCGATGGCGAGGTGATCGAGGGCGTCGCCTCCGTCGACGAATCGGCCGTCACCGGCGAGTCCGCGCCGGTCATCCGAGAAGCGGGCGGCGACCGATCGGCCGTCACCGGCGGCACACGCGTCCTCTCCGATTGGCTCATCCTCCGCGTCACCGCCGACCCCGGCGAGACGTTCCTCGACCGCATGATCTCGATGGTCGAAGGTGCAGCGAGACAGAAGACGCCGAACGAGATTGCGCTGACGATCGTGCTGGCCGGGTTTACGATCGCCTTCCTGCTCGTGTGCGTGACGCTGTACCCGATCGGGCTGTACTTCGACGTGCGGATCGACATCGCGACGCTGGTGGCGCTCTTGGTGTGCCTTATCCCGACGACGATCGGCGCGCTGCTCAGCGCGATCGGCATCGCGGGGATGACGCGTCTGGGCGTGCGGAACGTGCTGGCGATGTCCGGGCGAGCCGTCGAGGCCGCGGGCGACGTCGACGTGCTGCTGCTCGACAAGACCGGCACGATTACGCTCGGCAACCGTCGCGCGACGGCGTTTGTGCCCGCGCCGGAGATCGACCAGAGAGAACTCGCCGAGGCCGCCCAGCTCGCCTCGCTCGCCGACGAGACGCCCGAAGGACGCTCCATCGTCGTGCTCGCCAAGGAGCAGCACGCCCTCCGCGGCCGCGAGCTCGCTAAAGACGAGGCGAAGTTCATCCCTTTCACGGCAGAAACACGGATGTCCGGCGTCGATGTACATGGGAAGCAGCTCCGCAAGGGCGCGACCGAGGCCGTCCGGGCCTTCATCGAACAGCACGGCGGGCGGATGGAGCAGTCCGTGCGCAAAGCCGCCGATGACATCGCGTCATCGGGGGGCACGCCGCTGGTCGTCGCGGAAGTGGTCAACGGCTCGGCGCGGGCGCTGGGCATCGTGCACCTCAAGGACATCGTCAAGGGCGGCATCCGCGAACGCTTCAGCGAGCTGCGGCAGATGGGCATCAAAACCATCATGATCACGGGCGATAATCCGAGGACCGCCGCGGCCATCGCCGCCGAGGCCGGCGTCGACGATTTCCTCGCCGAAGCTACGCCCGAAGCTAAGCTCAAACTCATCCGCGAGTACCAAGCGAAAGGTCACTTGGTCGCGATGACCGGCGACGGCACCAACGACGCCCCGGCCCTTGCGCAGGCCGATGTCGCGGTCGCGATGCAGACCGGCACGCAGGCCGCGAAGGAGGCCGGCAACATGGTCGATCTTGACTCGAACCCCACCAAGCTCATCGATATCGTCGGCGTCGGCAAGCAGATGCTCATGACCCGCGGCTCGCTCACCACTTTCTCCATCGCCAACGACGTCGCCAAATACTTCGCGATCATCCCGGCAATCTTTGTGGTGGCGCTGCCGCAGCTTGCGCCGCTGAACATCATGGGGCTCGCCTCGCCGCGGTCGGCGATCCTGTCGGCGGTGATCTTTAACGCGCTCGTGATCCCCGCGCTGATCCCCATCGCGATGAAGGGCGTGAAGTACCGTGCCGCGAGCGCCGACACGCTCCTGCAACGCAACCTACTCATCTACGGCCTTGGCGGGCTCGTCGTGCCGTTCATCGGCATCAAGTTGATCGATCTGGCCATCGCGGGGATCGGTCTGGCATAGCCAATCAAGGAGACGACGCATGGCAACATATACGAGACGCGAAGCGTAAGCGAGCGTGTATGCACAGGCGAGACGCCTGTGCCACGAATCGAATGGATCACCGTTGAGGGTTATTCATCATGTTGTCCGAACTCCTGACCTCCCTCCGCATCGCCGCCGCGTCGATCGTGCTCTGCGTGATCGCCTATGGCTCGCTCGTGCTCGGCGCCGCCATGATCATCGCACCGGAAAGCCGCCAGGGCCAACGCATCACGATCGACGGCGTGGTCGTCGGCTCGCGGCAAATTGCCCAAGGTTTCACGCGCCCCGAGTACGTCTGGCCACGTCCGTCGGCGGTGAACTACGCCGCCGATGCCGCGGGCGGCAGCAACCTGTCGCCGACCAGCCCGCTGATCCGAGAGCGCGCTGAAACTCTCTCGAAACAGCTTGGCGCAACCGCCGACAACCCGGCGCCGGCCGAGTTGGTGCTTGCCTCCGGCTCGGGTCTCGACCCGCACATCACCACCGCCGCGGCTCTTTATCAGGCCGACCGCGTCGCGCGGGCACGCAATATCCCAGCCGACGACATACGCCGCGTCATCACCGAGATGAGCAACCCGGTATGCCCCGGCGACCCCGCTCGGCTCGTCAACGTCCTCCTGCTGAACATCGAGCTCGACCGCCGATTCCCCATGCCGCCGGGTGCGAACAATCCTTCGGCGAAGACCACCGGCAGATAGACCATGCCCGACCGTACATCCCATCCCGATCTTGCCCGTCTCGACGGCCGTCCAAACCCGGACGCGCTGCTCGCCAAGGTCTCTGCCGATGAGCCCGGACACGCCCGCGGCCGTTTGAAGATCTTCTTTGGCTATTCGGCGGGCGTCGGTAAAACGTACGCGATGCTCGAAGCGGCCCGCGCCCTCGAAATGAAACGCGGCGACGTCCTCGCGGGCTACGTCGAGCCGCACGGTCGTCCTGAGACCGAAGCCCTGCTGCTGGGTCTGGACATCCTGCCGTTCAAGCGCGTGCGATACCGCGGCATCGAGGTGCGCGAGTTCGACCTCGACGCCGCGCTCGCCCACAAGCCCAAGCTCATCCTGGTCGACGAGCTCGCCCATACCAACGCCGATGGGTGCCGCCATGCCAAGCGCTGGCAGGACGTCGTCGAGCTGCTCGACGCCGGCATCGACGTCTACACCACCCTCAACGTGCAGCACGTCGAGAGCCTCAACGACGTCGTCGGCAAGATCACGGGCATCGTCGTGCGGGAGACCGTTCCCGATTCGGTCTTCGACATGGCGAGCGAGGTGGAGCTCGTCGACCTGCCTCCGGCGGAACTCTTGGAGCGATTCGGCGAGGGCAAGGTCTACATGCCGGAGCAGGCGCGCCGTGCCGCGGACAAGTTCTTCAAGAAGGAGACGCTTGTCGCGCTCCGCGAGCTGGCGCTGCGCAAGACCGCCGAGCACGTGAACCGCCAGGTCGAACTGGGCCGTCGCGGCCTGCCGACACGGCCTATCTGGGCGACGCGTGAGCGCCTCATGGTGGCCGTCGGCCCAAGCCCGACGTCGGCGCGGCTGATCCGCGCGGCCCGCCGCATGGCCACCGAGCTGCGCGCGCCGTGGTTTGCCGTCGCCGTCGAAAGGCCGTCCGCCGGCTCGATGCCCTCGACCGCTCGTGTCCATCTTGACGCCAACCTTCGTCTGGCCGAAAGCCTCGGCGCGGAGGTCGTCACGCTCCACCGCGAGAACATCGCCGACGCGCTCGTCGACTTTGCTCAGGACCGCGGCGTCACGCGCCTGGTCATCGGTAAGACCGCCGAGCCACGCTGGAAGCGGATGCTCGGCTCCTCAGTCGTCGATCGCATCATCCGCCGATCCGGCGATCTCGACGTCCTCGTCATCCGCGGCGACGCCGAGACGCCCCTGCCCAGGATCGATCCCGCCAGCGGCCGCATCATCCCGACACGAGAGCAGGATCTCTTCACGAATCTCGTGATGGTGAGCCCCGCGCTGATGCTCTCGATCCTCATCGGGCTGGTGCTGCGATACTTCGGCGTCGCCGAGCCGAACATCATCATGGTCTTCCTGCTCGCGGTCGTGGTGATCGCGTATCTCGCGGGGCGTGTTGCTTCCGCGGTGCTCGCGGTCCTGTCGGTGCTCGCGTTCAACTATTTCTTCACCGAGCCACGGTACACGTTCATCGTTCATGATCTCGAATACTTGCTGACGTTCGCCGTCATGCTCACCGTCGGCCTCGTCGTCAGTGGGCTTGTCGGCCGCGTCCGCGCCCAGGCCGACGCCGCGGCTCAACGGGCCGACGCCAACGAGGTTCTTTACCGCGTCAGCCGTCAACTCGCAACGACCACCGGCCTGCACCAGGTCGGCATCGAGACGCTCTACTTGCTGGACGACCTGCTCAAGCTCGACGCCGTCGTCTTCCTGCGCGAGCCGGGTGGCAAGCGCGGAATCGGCCCGGGTATGGGCGACTCGATGCTCATGTCCGATCCGCGCGAGCGCGGTGTCGCGAGCTGGGTGCTCGACAACGGCGTCGAGGCCGGCGTTGGCACCGCCACATTGCCGCACGCCGCCGCGTGGTACCTGCCCCTCTCGCCGAGTGAAGACGAGACCGTCGGCGTGCTCGGCGTTCGCCCTAAGCACGGCACGCTCGACCACGCCATGCGCCGTCTTCTGCACTCCGTCGCCACCATCGTGGCTCAAGCCATCGACCGTGAACAGCTCGCCGAGCAGGTGCAAAGAGCTTCCGTCGAGGCCGAGTCCGAGCGGCTCCGCTCCGACCTGCTCGCCGCCGTCTCGCACGATCTCCGCACGCCGCTCTCGGCCATCCGCGGCAGCGCCTCCGCCGTGCTCCACTCACAGACCGCCTCGCTCGCCGAGCCCGACCGCGAACTCCTCCGCGACATCTCGACCGAATCTGAACGGCTTGTTCGCCTTGTCGAGAATCTCTTGCAACTCGGCCGGCTCGACGAAGGCAAAGCGCCGCTCCATGCCGACTGGCATCCTCTTGATGAGCTGGTCGACGCCGCGCTGCGCCAGATCGCCCGCACGGGCGACACCAAGCGCGTGCGGGCCGAACTTCCGCCCGACCCGATCTTCTGTTGGGCCGATGAGATCATCATCACGCAGGTGCTCGTCAATCTCCTCGACAACGCGCTCAAATATGCGCCGACCGGCGACGTGATCGTCGCGGCGAGCAAAGTTCCCGCCGGCACGCTCATCGAGGTCTCCGACACCGGTCCGGGTTTTCCGCCGGGCGATCCGAAGAAGCTCTTCGGGCGATTCGCACGCGGCGACAGCGACGCCGAGCGTGCCGCCCGCGGCAGCGGCCTGGGCCTCGCCATCTGCCGCGCCGCCGTCCTTGCCCACGGCGGTTCCATCGACGTATCCAACAAACCCGAAGGCGGCGCCCGCGTAACAATTACACTGCCCGATCCGGAGAACGCGATCCCGCCGGCACTCAACGGCTCATGACCTCCACCCCCTCATGAACGAGCACCCGCCGACCATCCTGCACGTCGAAGACGAACGGCCGATCCGTCGCTTCGTCCGCCCTGCGCTCGAAGGGATCGGCTGCCGCGTCCTCGAAGCCGTGTCGCGCGCCGAAGGCCTCACCCTCGCGGCGTCGCACACGCCCGACGCTGTCGTCCTCGACCTGGGCCTGCCCGACGGCGACGGCAAGCTGCTCATCAAGGAAATCCGCGAATGGTCCGCGATGCCGATCATCGTCGTGACCGCACGGGACCAGGAAGCCGAGAAGATTGAAGCCCTCGACCTCGGTGCGGATGATTACCTCACCAAGCCGTTCTCGGTGCCGGAACTGCTCGCTCGCGTCCGTGTCGCGTTGCGTCACGCCGCCCGCGTTCGTGGTAACCAGTCGCCCGAGCCGGTTGTCTCCGTCGCCGAGCTTACGATCGACCTTTCACGCCGTCGCGTGCGGCTCAACGACACCGATCTCGATCTCACGCCGATCGAATACAAACTGCTCGCCGAACTCGCCAAGCAGCTCGGGCGCGTGCTCACCCACCGCACGCTCCTTGAAGCCGTGTGGGGCCCGGGTATCACAAGCCGCGCCTCCGAGCCGCACCTCGTCCGCGTCCACATGGCCAACCTGCGCAAGAAGCTCGAGGCCGACCCGACCCGTCCCCGCTACCTGCTCACCGAGCCCGGCGTCGGTTACCGCCTGGCTGATGAATAACCGTTATAAGCCGAGCTGTGACTCAAGCGTTACGAAGCGCGGAAGGACAAGCCGTCGGATTTCAAGCCACCGAAATCCGCGCCCCGAGACTACGTGAACTACCCCTCTTGTACTTGGCAAATATCAAGGACGGGGAACTGGCACTTCGATGTGTCCAGATGCTCTCCGTTTATTCGATCGTGGTAGCCCGACGTTTGATGGATGAGGCCGAAGCGATCTTGTCGCTGGGGTGCAGGATGACAGTCTGATGCTCGGTGAGTCCTTCGAGGATCTGGAAGGCGTCCTGGTTGCGTTCGCCGATGCGGACGGTGTGGAGCGTCGCCGTGCCGCGGCCGGTCGCGGCGTCGAGGTCGTCGACGACGAAGACGGCCCACTCGCCCTCGTGGCGGAAGAGCGCCCCCGAGGGCACCTGCAGCACGTCCGGCCGCTCCCACACGATGATGCTCGCGTCGACGCGGTAGGCGTCGCCGAGCACGGGCGGCGGGCCGTCGGGCGAGGCGAAGTCGATGATGACGTTGACGCGCTGCTCCTCGACGCCGAGGGCGGAGATCTTGAGGAATCCGGAGGGTTCGACGAGACGGACGCGGGCCTCGATCGGCGTGTCGCCGCCCCAGCGCTCGAGCAGCACGCGATCCCCGGGCTTGATCCGCACGGCGTCCTGCGACAGCACGTCGGCGACGACCTCCAGGTCGCGCGGGTCGCCGATCTCCAGGATCGGCTCGCCTGGCGCGACGACCGAGGCGCTCTCGCGGATAAGCCGAAAGACCCGCCCGTTGATCGGCGAGACGATGACGAACGGCTCGTCGGCACCAGACCCCGGCTCGGTGCGCAGCAGCGCGGCCTGCGCCAACTCAAGCTCGAACTTCGCCACGTCCAGCGCGGAGTGGGCCGATTCGAGCTCCGCGGTGCGCATTCGCACGGCGGTTTCGGCCTCGTCGAGTTCGATCGGCGAGGCGGCGCTGCCGCCCGTGGCCGTCCGGAGCCGGTCGAGTTGCTGGCGTGCGTACGCCAGCGCGGCCTCCGCACGGTCGACCTCCGGCGACGACCGGCTCACCGTCGCCTCGGCCATACGCACCCGCGCCCTCGCCTCGGTGACTTCGCGTGGGTCCAGCAGCGACGGGTCGACCGGCTCGATCCGGGCCAGCACGGTCTGGCCGGCCTCGACCGGGTCGCCGGCGTCGAGATCGATCCGCAGCAACCGACCCGTCAGCGGCGACGAGATCTCGTACCGTTCGCGGACCCGCGTCTCACCGTCCTCATCGACCGTCACACGCAGCGGTCCGCGCGTCACCCGCGCCAGGTCCACCTCGACCGGGCGCGGCCAGAACGCCCACGCCAGACCGCCCGCCACCAACACCAGCAGCAGCCACGGCACCAATCTTTTCCAGAGCTTGCGCATGGTTCAGAGCATATATCGTTCACGCGGCCTTGAGCACCGACACCATATCGAGCTTGTCGACGCCGCGGCGGACGATCAGCGCCGACACCCCCGAGGCGATCAGCACGATCAGCACCGCCGAGGCGTAGGTCGAAGGCAGGATCACCAGCGGGATGGTGTACGACTCGGTCTCGAGCGCGGCGACGATGGTCGCGGCGAGCAGGCGGCCGAGGACGAGCCCGACCGGGACCGCCGCGACCAGCAGCACGCCCAGCTCGCCCAGGAGCACGACGGAGACCTCGCCCCGTGTGAAGCCGAGCACCCGCATGCTCGCCAGCTCGCGCGCCCGCTCGGCGAGCGTGATCCGTGCGGCGTTGTAAACGACGCCGAAGGCGATGATCGACGCGAACGTCGCCTGGATCGCTCGCATGCGGAGCATGTTCTCGGCGACGGTCTTGCGGAAGGCGACGATGGCGGCCGACTTGACGTTCACGCCGGCGACGCGCGGCATCTCCTTGAGTTCACGGTACAGCCGCCTCGTCGCGTCGGCGTCAGTTTGCAGGAACGCCCCCGAGACGCTCGATCCCTCGCGCATCAGGCGGTTGAGCGCGTCGATCCGCATATACGCCGACGTGCCGAGGTAGCCGGCGACGACCGCGGCGACGGGGACGTCGATCACGGGGCGCTCGCCCTCGAGCGCCTCGACCCGGACCCGCTCGCCGACGCCCACGTGCAGGATCTCGGCGAGCTTGTCGGAGAGCACCAGTCCATCGGGCGGCAGATCAACGACGTGCGATTGTTGGTCGAGCACACGCCGCAGACTCCCCGTGGGCGTGAGCCCGAGGATGGCCAGCCGCTCCTGGTAGTGCCCGGCCCGCATCCGCACCGGCACGCTGCGGAACGGCTCGCTCCGCACGACGCCGGGCATGCGCTCGAACTCGAAGACGGCCCGGGCGCTGGTCGGCTCGACGAGGGTGACGGTCACGTCCTGGCGCTGGGCGCGGTGGAACTCCATGTCGATCATCTCGTCGATCGCGTCGAGTGAGAACCTGCCGACGATGAGCACCGCGATGGAGAGCGCAAGCCCCAGCACCGTCACGCCGGCCCGCCACGGGTGGCTCTCGAGCTTGCGCAGGATCATGCGGCTGGGCGCGGCGAAGAGCCGCTGCAAGCCGAGCCGCTCGATGATGGTCGGCCTGTACACCGGCGGCGGTTCGGGGCGCATCGCCTCGGCCGGGGGCAGCGCCGCCGCCTGACGCACCGAGCCGAGCACGGCCGTCAGCGATAAGCCTGCGCTGAGCAAAATGCCCAGTCCGACGGCACGCGGGTCAAGGGCGAAAGCGAACGTGGGGAAGCGGAAGAACTGCGTGTAGATGGCGGTCATGCCCCCGCCGAGATACCAGCCCAGCGCCACGCCGAGCACGCAGCCGGTCGCCGAGATAACGAGGGCGAAGCCGAGGTAGTGCAGGGCGATCTGCGTGTTGGTGTAACCGAAGGCCTTGAGCGCGGCGATCTGCTCGCGCTGCGTGCGGATGATCCGCGAGAGCACCGTGTTGAGCAGGAAGCCGGAGACGCCGAGAAAGATCGTCGGCGGCAGGATCGACATCGCCGTGAGCTGGCGCATCTCGTCGGAAAGAAACCGGTGCGAGATCTGGTCCGCTCGCCCGTAGGCCCCGCCCGAGCCGTAGCGGGCCAGCAGCGCGTCGAGGCGGTCGATGACGCCGCGCTCGACGGCCCCGTCCTCGCCGCCGGAGTTGGGCAGGAGCGCAATCGAGACGTCGTTGAACGCGCCGTCCATGTCGAACGCCTCGGCCAGCGCCTCGTAGCTCATCCAGAAGACGCCGAAGCGCCGGTCGTCGGGCATCAGCTCGCCGGGGCGGATCTGATAGACGTATTCGGGCGAGAGCCCGACGCCGACGATGGTGAGTTGTTGCAGCCTGCCGTTGATAACCGCGCGGATGTGGTCGCCGAGCGTGAGCCCATTGGCCTGCGTGAAAGCCTCGCCCGCGACGACCTCGCCGGCGCGCCCCGGCTCGGGCATGCGCCCGGTGCGGAGATGCACGAGGTTGAGTTTGGGCTCGCCGCGATCGGGAAGAGAAATGAGGCGCCCGGTCGCGGGCTCGTCGAGCCCAGGCACATCGAGCGTGACATCGCGGACGACGCGGGTCTGAACGGTTCCGACGCCGGGGATCTCGGCGAGCTGCTCTTCGAGGTGGCGCGGGGCGCGTTTGAGCTGGGCGAAGACGTCCGCGAAGCGTGAGCGTTCGTAGTACGTCGCGCGGGTGCTCTGCAGAGAGGTGAGTGTGCTGACGGACATGACGAGCACGGCGATGCCGCAGGAGAGCACGAGGGTGATCGCGGCGGCCTGGGTCTTCATCCGCCACAGATCACGCACGAGTTTGCGGTTGAGAGCGGTGAGCATGATCGGATCACGCACAGGCGGGACGCCTGTGCCACAAGAAACTACCAGGAGAGGTTGGCCGGGTCGACGCGGTGTTCGTTGGCGTGCGTCGACGCGACGCGACCGTCGGAGAGGGAGACGACGCGGTCAGCCATGCCGGCGATCACGGCGTTGTGGGTGATGACGGCGGTCGTCGCGCCCAGCTCGCGGTTGGCGCGCTGGATCGCCTCGAGCACGCGGATGCCGGTCGCCGCGTCGAGCGCGCCGGTCGGCTCGTCGCAGAGCAGAACGTCGGGGCGCTTGGCGATGGCGCGGGCGATCGCGACGCGCTGCTGCTCGCCGCCGGAGAGCTGAGAGGGAAAATGGTCGAGCCGGTCGGCCAAGCCGACCAGACGGAGCGCCTCGTCGGGGCGCATGGGGTTGTCGGCGATCTCGGTGACCAACGCGACGTTCTCGCGTGCCGTGAGGCTCGGGATGAGGTTGTAGAACTGGAAGACGAAGCCGACGTGCTCGCGGCGGTAGCACGTCAGCGCGGCCTCGTCGTCGCGCGTCAGGTCGTGGTCGAGGAACCGCACCGACCCGTCCGTCGGCACGTCGAGCCCGCCGAGGATATTCAGCAGCGTCGACTTGCCGCTGCCCGAGGGGCCGAGGAGAACGACGAACTCGCCGGCGAAGAGGTCGAGATCAACGCCGCGGAGGGCGTGAACCTGGACCTCGCCCATGCGGTAGACCTTGGTGACGCCGCGCGCCTGGAAGACAGCTTTGGCGGTGGTGGAAGAGCCGGCCGGCATCGTGTAAGCATACCGAGACGACGCTGCGGGGAGAAGATGTCTACGTTGTGATCGGTGCGTCGGATGGTGATCGCGACGGCGTGGAGGTCGGTGGAGTACCGTGCTCCCATCGCTCGAGCGTGGCGAACCCCACCGCCGCAGCGACAACCAGTCCCGCCATAAACCACCACGGCGACAGGCCGGTCACCGAGTCGAGCGTCGCCTTGCCCATGTCGGCGACGCTCAGGATGTGGGCGTTCACCCACGGGTACGCCTCGGCGTAGGCGGCCGCGCCGAAGACCGCGCCGATCATGCCGGGGATCGCGTGGCGCGAGCCGTCGCCGATCGCGGCGACGCCCGTGCCCGGGCAATACCCGAGCACCGCCATGCCCACGCCGAAGATCGAGTCGCGCCTCAGCGGCCCGGGCGTCACGCCGTACTTCTTGTCCGGCGTGATCGATCAGGCGGTCGCCGGCGTAGACCCCACCGGCAGCTTTGTCGTAAACATCAACACCAACGTGGCCCCCACGCCGGGCGGGCTTGCCCTCCTCGGCGCGGGCGGCCTGCTCGCCGCACGCCGTCGGCGGCCGTGAAGGACGTCTCCTTTTTCATCGAAGGCCGATGCGGAAACGCCTCGGTCTTCTATTTGTTGATGCGCCGCTCGGCAATCGCACGAGTGAAAAAAATTCGCGGTGCGGCTTGCCACTTCATTCCGGCGCGCGATCGACGAGCATCTCGACCAAGGCGTGCAGGATCGGATAACGGACGCAGCAGCGGTAGACGTCATATTCGGTCTTGCTCCAGCCGAGTGTCTGGACGATGTGACGCACCACCTCAAGATATCGCGGTCCCCCCGGCATGACCAGCGGCGACCGGGCGGTGAGTTTCCCGGACGCGTGGGCCGTGCTCAGTCGGGTCCGGCCGCAGTGCACCGCTTCGACGCGCATCGGCAGCAGGTCCTCGGCGTGCCGCTCGTAGACGCGGGCCATGTTGGTCCGGTTGGCGAAGACCCGCGCCCGGACCGTGTGCGGCACCGATGCGCCAACGGGCAGGAGCAGATCGCAATACAACACCTCCGTCGGGGTGCTGGGCACCGCGAACGAGAGATGCGTCCCCTCCGCGGACGGCTCCGTCTCGCGGGTGACCTGCGTCATCACCAGATCGACGGCCGCGGCTCGGCCCAGGCCGGGGATCCGCAGCACCGTCTGCTCGCCCGCGATGCCGCCTTTTTCCGTCTCGATCAGCGGCGGCGGCCCTGAACAAAACTCGTTGAGCAGCACCAGCGGCGAACGCTTGCCCTCGCCCTGCGTGTGCGCCAACGGGTCCCGGAACGTGCTGGCGTCGGCCGCCTTGCCGGCGACGGCGGAGGTCTGCAGCCGGATCGGCTGCCCGTCACGCAGTTGCTGCAACTGCAGCGAACCCATGATCATCGCCTCGTCCGCGCAGCCCGGCGTCTCGCTGGGATGGCTGATCAGGCACAGGAACGAGATCTTCGTGCGCACGCCCCACAGGATCGACTGATCCGTGAAGATCCGCTTGCGCAGGCGTTCGTCGATCAGGTCGTCGTTGAGCGGCACCAGCGCCGAGACCATCGCGTCGAAGGTGTCCCGGTCGGCCGCGTGGCGACGCGCGGTCTCCTCAAACTGTTGAAACGCCAACCGGGCCCGCGAAACGGTCTGCTCGGAAACCCCCTCGCGTTCTGCCGCCTCGAAGAAGCGGCTGATCGCCCGCCACCCGGGCAGCAGCGGCGGCAGCTCGTGCGGCTCCTGCGCGTGGACCGCGTGGAAGATGCTCCAGCTCAGCTTCGGATCCAGGTTCAGGCGACGCCGGAGCTCGGACGGCCGGGCGATCCCCGGCTCAAACTGATCGAAGATCGCCCCCAGCGAAGCCCTGAGCTCGCTCAACACCGATTCGGCTTCGGAAGCAAAGCTGTCCACGACCGGCAATGTAGGAGCGGCTTTCATGCACATTCAGTATAGCTGCTCTTTTTAATTCGAAAATGATTGATAAAAAATTCTTGAAATTCATTGACGGGGCCGGCCAAAGTGATAACTTGAAAGCCCGGATCATGATCGCCATCAAAGCGTTCGCATTTTGATTGATTTGGGCCAGGGATCGGGCCTTACTGGCCTTAGCCAGATGTATGCACCACATTTTGACTGGAGGAACGTATGGAACAGCGTGTCCGACGGGGGCAAGCGGGACGGTGGGAGCGGCTGTTGCACGCCGGATTTGGCGTCGCCGTCTTGGCGGTAATGCCGGCATCGGCCCTGGCCGCACCGATGAATGATCTGTGCGGCAACGCGACCACCGTTGCCGCCAACAGCTCGACCAACGGCACGACGATCGGGGCCACGTCCTCGATGATCGACGTGTACGACGGCAACGACGTGTGGTATTCCTTCACCGCGCCCGCCGACGGGCAGTATGCCATCGGGTGTGTCGGGACCGGCGCGACGCCGTTGACCGACCCCGACGTCGACATCTACCTCGCCTGCGGCGGGCAGCGCGTCGGGGCGAACTACCGCGAGGGGTTCGGGATCGACGCCGATCCGCATGTGTACCCCGTGCTCACCACGGGCCAGACGATCCTCATCCGCGTGGTTTCGAGCACGGCCGAGCTCGGCGGCTCGCCGGGCGATTTCACGCTGACGGTCTCTTCGGTGGTGCCGGCCTCGTCGCCACCGGCAAACGACATCTGCGGCACGGCGACACCCGTTCCGTCCACGCCGTTTTCCGATTCCCATGTCTTCAACGCCACCTCCGGGTCGGTGGTCGTGCCGGGCAACGACATCACGTCCGATGCCTGCCTGCTGAACCAGTGGCCGCATGGCACGGCGTGTGGTACACCTATCACGCCGCCGCGCACGAAGAAGTGGTCGTGAACTTCGGCATCGCCTCGCCTCAGCACGCCAACTCGCTGCGGTGGACGGGACAGGTCATCTCGGTCTTCAGCGGCTCGTGCGGCTCGCTGACCAGCGTCGCCTGCGGCAAAACCGGCTTCAGCGGCGGCGCGTCCTTCGAGACGACGCCGGGCACCGATTACTTCATCCTGGTCGGCATCACGCGGCAGAGCTACAACACGCCGTTCTTCCTCCCTGGCGATATCACGTACTCCTTCTCGCTGACCAGCGCCGTGTACCCGCCCCCGCCGACGAACGACACGTGCGCCTCGGCCGATCTCATCTCGTCGCTACCGTTCCAGGCCAATCCGGTGGTCGCTCCGCGGCGGATGAAACAGTGACGACCGTTTGCCAGCCGGATCTGCAGCAGGGTGTGTGGTACACCTACACGCCAGGCGCCGATCAGGTGTTGACGTTCACGTCGAGCACGGGTGACGCCCCGCCGCTGCCCGCCACGCTGAGCGTCTTTACCGGCGCTTGCGGCAGTCTGCAGCCGTACCGCTGCGTGACAAGCGTCTACTTCTTGAACCAGATCCCGCTCCGCGGCGGTACGACGTACTACTTCCTCGCCGCGCGGGCCGCGCCGAGATCGGGCGCTCCTGGTGCGGCCGACGAGTACGACATCCGTCTCGAGCTGGACCCGGCGACGCCGCCGGCTTTTCCGACCAACGACGACTGCGCGACCGCGGCGTCCATCTCTTCGCTGCCGTACAGCGGCACATTCCCGGCGGGCGGCGCGGGCGACAGCATGATGAGCATCCCGCCGCTGGTGGATTTCTACGCCGCGCCGATCCAGGACGTCTGGATGACGTACACCACCGGGCCGGCGGCGCAGCTGCTCTCGTTCGACTTCCCGTTTCCCCAGCCCGACACGCCGCCCGGCGTGGGTGTGTACACCGGCACATGCGCGAGCCTCACGGCCGTTGCCGCCTACCACCCGTGGTTCTCCTCGAGCTTCACCTTCGTCGCCCACCCCGGCACGACGTACTACTTCTCGCTCGGCTTCCCCGACATCTTCTCGCGGCCGTTCTTCCTGAGCGACGAGTACACCCTCGCCGTCGACTCGCTGGGCACGCTTGCGGCTCCGGCCAACGACCATTGCCAGCAGGCGATCCCCGTGAACCACCTGCCCTTCAGCGCGTCGCCGCTGATGGGTCTGGCGGACGACGACGAAACGCCGGACTGCTCGGCGCCCAGCGGCACCGCCTCACGCCCGCACGGCGTCTGGTACACCTTCCGCCCCGCCAACAACCAGACCCTCACCTTCACCCAGACCTGCGGCGGCTCCGGCAACCAGTGCAGCCGCCTCTACGTCTTTCAGGGCGAGTGCGAAGACCTGCAGCTCGTCCAGTGCGCCTCGCTCGGCAACAACAACACCGTCTCCCTGAACGGCGGCACGATGTACTCCCTGCTCGTCTACGCCCAGAGCCTGTTCTGCTCGGCCGAACCTTCACGGATTCACACTGATCGAGCTGCTGGTCGTGATCGCGATCATCGCGTTGCTGGTGTCGATCCTGCTGCCGGCGCTGGCGAGCGCACGGCGAGCCGCGAGGAAGACCGTCTGCATGGCCAATATGCAGCAGCTCGGCCGGGCTCAGGCGTCGTACACGTCCGACTTCAAGGGGTTTATCGCGGCGCTCAACGGCGATATAGGCCAAAAAGGCCCGCGCGTGGGGCCGTACAACCACGACGCTTGGCCGACGCTCGAAGATCTGGCCGCCCAGGCGCGGGACCTGGTCAACTCGTGGGGCGGACGCGAGGCGAACCCGATCGGGAACTTCCTGACGGCCCAAGGCAAGACCGCGGTGATCGTCGAACAGCACAGCCATCTGGCGCTGACGGGGTATCTGACGCAGAGCCTGCCGACGCCGGTGGCCGTGTGCCCGGAGGACGGGCCTCGGCTGGAGTGGAGCCGCAACCCGTTGAATCCGAAGCAGTGGTCCATCGTACCGGGTGCGCAGGCCTCGCCGGCGAAGGTATGGAACAAGAACAACAAGGCGTGGTTCGCGTACAGCTCGAGTTACCAGCTTGTCCCCGCGGCCGCGACCGACCAACCGGTCTTTTATCACCAGGGCAACGTCCACGACACCTACTTCTCCTTCCAGAAACAGGGCTGGCTCCGCATGGGCAAGCAGAAGATCGACGACGTGCTCTTCGCCTCGCAGAAGGTCGCGATGTACGACACGCAGCAGCGGCACCACGGCCAAGCCGACGCCTTTTTCGCGTATAAAGAGGCGAGCGTGCCGCTCCTGTTTTTCGACGGCTCGGTCGCCGACCGCAACACTGAGGACGCCAACCCCGGCGAGGATATCTACCGCGTCTACTGGGGCGGAATACCGCCCGGCACGCCGGTAACCATGACCTACGTCCCGGACCTGGCCTTCGAGTCGCCCATCCAACACGAGACCAACAAGCTGCCGGGCTATTACCGCTGGACGAGCGACCTCGGCGGCATCGACTTCGGCGGCAACCCGATCCACTACAAAGTGCGGGACTACTGGCAAGGTCGGTAGCCGGAACACAGTCAACGAGCGGCGTCAACTCTAGCGCTCCGGTGATCCGGACCCATGAACGCCGGGCTTACAGGCTGCAATTTACCGCCTGCACTTCACGCCGACGAGTTCGAACTGGCTCAAACGCGGCAAGAGCGCATTTGTGGCCGCGCTGCAGATTCTCTGCCATAACGAGACATCGACTTATGTCAAGCGGCACGCGGCAAGCGCGAGTGCTCGGTGACGATCGAGACCAGCGAGGGCGATGCGGTGCAATGGCGGCGGCGAAATCGCCGGCGGACTTCGTGAACGGGATCCAATCGGCGTCGCGATTCAAGAGGCCGAGGCTCAGCATGCGATATCGAGCGGTCGTCATCTGATATCGCGGACTTGACGAACGAGTTGCACGCGCTGAGCGGCATGCTCAACCGATGGACGCGAGTTGATTCGGAGGCGGCCGTACTCGCGTCTGTGCGTCCGCCTCCAATGCTGGAGCCGACGGAGTTGCTTGAGCGGCTTCTCGATCAGCTCACTCAGACAACGGCTGAAAAGCGAGAGACCCGAACAAACGGAATCTCCCGCGTACGCGGTGAGTAGGTTCGTATAGGCAACGATCTTTGAGACAGTCTTGGCCACGTGCAAATGGCGGATTTGTTGGTGGCTGAGGGGCTTGCAGTCGCACGTTCTCTTTCGCTTTCGATCACTACTTTCCTCTGCTCTCTCTAATGGCACAACAACTGAAACGGCTCGGTTGTAGTCCCATCGTGCAGGATGAACCAGACCCACGGGTTACGCAGGCTCTCGGGCAAGACTGCGCACGTTCGGACGCCGATGGACCTTTCCCGCTTCATCCTGAGGTAATACGCGCTGACGGCGTCTTCTTCCGCCAGATCCACTGCAAAGGAAGCTAATCGCACGCCGGGCTCTTGGCCTACCACCACCTCGTGCACAGCATGCCACGCGCGGTCGGTCTGCATCCCGACGGGGTATACGAGCATCAACGGATACTGCTCTCCGAACAACTCGGCAGCCGAAACGCCGTCAGGAAGGCGAAAATCCGGCGTCTGCATGCGTTTACAGTCCACCATCTCACGGCGTGCACGGACCGCTCGACTCCGCCACGCCTGCTGGACAACGCCGCGGCACGGCGAAAGCGCATAGGACGCGGACGAGATCTCATCGCCATCGCGATCGAGAAATGTAACGTGCAGCGCATCGTCGAACGAAAGCGTTCGATCTCCCCAGTATTCCGGCGGAAGCTCGAATCGGCCATACGTCCACGGCACAAACGCGCGGTCGCCGATCCGATAGATGATGCGGTCGGTGCCGGGCGGGGGAAACGGGATATGGATCCTGAAGATGGAATCGGCACTCACGGCGTCGCCGCCGCCGCAGGTGACAAACGCGGCCGGCGGCGTTTCCGTGGCGTGTTCGTCGGACGCGGGCAACTGTGCGGCCGACCAGGTTCCGATGCGGAGTGGGACTTCAACCACCGGCATTTCTACGCCGTCCAGGCGAGTCAACTTTACGAATGCCCGCTCCCACGTTGGCGGCAGTTCGACCTCATACTGCTCATATTCTTTGATATACGGGCTTCGCCCACGGCCGCCGTCTGAGGAGCCGCGTTGCCCGTCGGCGGCGACAATCGCGATCGGATAGCGGATATCGTCGGCTGTCGGGCCGACGTGCACCGACGCCAACTGATCGAAATGGCCGTATAAGCTGTTGAACGTGATACGAGAATATCCGTGGCCGGCTTCAACAAGCGGCGAGGTTGTCGCGCCGTCCGTCCATGCGTTATTTGCCCGGACACGGGTGGACAAGGCGTCGTCGCCCTTACTGGACTGTGCGCCAGCCGCTGGCTGCTGATCAAACGGGCGGGGCGGATGAGCCGGCGTCACGGATGAATCCAATTGATTGCGCTGCTGCGCAAGCCACGAGTCGCGTGTTGGGTTGCGTGTCCAAGGCCATGTCCACCAGGCGATCGTTGCCGCTAGGCACACCGCCCCGAGACCGACGGCCCGACGCCGACTCAGCAGCCCGAGGAGTGCGCGATACAAGGCGGACGTGCGCGCGACGACCGGTCGATCGTTCAGAAAGAGGCGGAGATCAACCAACAGTTCGCCGACCGTAGCGTAACGCTCGGCGGGATCTTTGCTGAGCGTCTTGAGGGTAATCGAGTCGAGTGGGCCGCGGAGTACGCGGGCGACCGCGGCGGTTTTTTCCTGGAACCGGGCGGCTCGCACGTCGCCGCTCCGCGTAAGCTCGAGCAGACGTTCACTCGGCGGGGTCGGTGGATCTTCCAGAATGCGACGGATGCGCTCGGCCGCATTCGTGTGATCGAGCTCGAAGGGTGGCCGGCCGGTCAGTAACTCATACAACACCGCGCCCAGTGAATACACGTCCGAGCGAAAATCCACCTCGGCGTCGCCGGCGACCTGCTGCGGACTCATGTACGCCATCGACCCGATCCCGAGCCCGAGCGTGGTGCGAACCGGGTTCAAATTCGACGCCTGGAAGAGCACCTTGGCGATCCCGAAATCAACGATGCTGACAGCGCCAAAGGCCAGCGAGGAATCGCGGCTGGCGTTCGGATCCGGTGAAGCCGTAAGGATGTTGCCCGGCTTCAGGTCACGGTGAATGACGCCGTGTGAATGCGCGTGCTGAACAACCTCGCAGGTCTGCTCGAAAAGACAGAGAACGCCGCGCAGGCTCATCGACAGCCGTCGGCAGTAACTCGTGATCGGTATGCCGCCGACAAACTCCATCGCGAAGTAAGCCCGTCCTCCGCCGGTGCGCCCGGTGTCGTGGAAGGCGGGGATGCCGCGGTGCCTTTTCATCATCGCCAGGACGCGTTGCTCCTGCTCGAAGCGTGCGAGCACCTCGCCCGAATCCATGCCGGGCTTGAGCACCTTGATCGCGACGACCTGCGAGACGTCGTCGCGCCGATCGGCCCGATAGACCTCGCCGAACGTGCCGTGCCCGATCCCCTCGCGGATGACGTAGTTGCCGACGATCTCTCCCGCGGCGAGGCTGTAGCGGTACCCGTCGTGATGCGACCACGGATCGGAAACGACCTCATCCATCGCCGGTGAAACGGCATCATCGCTTGCCAAGGGGCGCTCGTCCGCGCCGCGGAGCATCCGCAGCACGCGCTCGGCGCCGGCTTGATCGGGTTCGCACTCACGCCGAACGAACGCTTCCCGCTCGGGGTGGGGTAGCTCCAGGGCTTGCTCGAACACCCTGCGGATATGTCTGCGTGCAGGATCATCCATCGGCGTTACCAGCTTCCGAAGATACTTGCCAGTCCAATGATGTACGGAACGCTCTCAACAGCGATCCAACTCGGGGACATCGAGTTCATCACGCAAGGTTTCCAGCGCTTCAAGATAATCTTTCCGTGCGGTCTCGGGGGAGACGGCGATCGCTTCTCCGATTTCGGTAAAGCTCATGCCAAGGCTGTACTTCATCTCGAAGACCGTGCGCAAGCGGGAATCGATGCTCCCGAGCCTGTCGAGCGCGGGCCGCAGGCGGGCAAGCTGCTCCATCGTGAAGACGTTCTCGGCGGCATCGGGCGTTTCTTCCTCCATCTGCAAGCGGCGAAGGCCCGCGGGAAGCTCCCGGTCGAGACGAGCGACCCTTGCCTCAGCGTAACTTATCAGGCCGTGCGTGATCGCCGTCGCCGCGTAGGCGAAGAACCGGCCTTTGCTGTCGAAGACGAGCGGCTCACATTGGTGCTTGTCAGCGTTCTTTTCCCGCTGGCGCAGCTTGAGATAGAACTCGTGCACCAGGGCGGTGGCTGATAGCGTGTTGTCCCCGCCGCCCGGCCTCGGGAAGCGGCTCGCCCGCGATCGAGCCATATCTTTCAGCTCCGCGTAGACAAGCCCCATCAACTCGTCGAGCGCGTCACGGTCGCCCTCCTGCATGCGTCGAAGCAGTTCGTTGACTCGTTCGGCTATCGCGTCCTCCACGGGATGTCTCCTTGTGCCGCCCCTCGTTCCTGATGGACCCTGATCTCTGCACAGGAATGAACGGTCCCGATCCGCTATCCCCCAGTCATGATATTGACTTTTTTTTCGACTTGGCTTGGAGATGATCAATCGGCGCCGCTTGTGGTAATGAACGGGCGCTGCTTCGGCGGCCGGTTTTACAGGCGGCAATCGCCGCGGAAAGGACGAATCATGGCCCTGAATGATTGGTTTAAGTTTGGAAAACAGCTCGCGAAGGACGGCAAAAACCTTCCCAGCTCGCACGGCAAGTCCGATGCGGAAGCAAAGAATACCGCGGCAGGGTTCTGGCACGAGAAGAAAGCCCAAACGCCGCCGCCTCCGCCGAAACCCAAGCAACGCTAAGCACACGATCCTTGCCATACGAACCCATGCCGGACGCCCCCGAGCGTCCGCCATGGTTTATTGAAGCATCAGGTGTTCACCGGGCGAGTGGGGGCAGCTTCGTTCCAACCTTTGAACGAAGCATTTTGTCGTTATGATCCACGTCTTCTCAACAAGGAACTTGACATGATATCGTCGCTCAACTTGTGCGCCGCGTGCGTCGTGCTCTCTTGGGTCTGTGTTCAGCCGGTGCCGGCGGAACCTCCAACCCCGCCGGACACAACGGATGCCGTCCGGGTAATGCCGCTCTACACCCTTCCCACTAATCCCGTGTGCACGATGACAAGCCGCGACGGACGGCATATCGCCTTTGTCGTCATGAAGGGCAGCCGTCAGGCGGTGATGGTCGACGGTGTCGAGGGGCCAGTTTTCGACACGATCAACGCGGACCAGGGGAACTACCAGGCCGGCATGGTTCCCAACGCCGACTTTCCACCCACGTTCAGCGCGGATGGCGCGCATTTCGCGTATGCCGCGGCGCGTGCCGGCAAGATCGTTGTCGTCGTCGATGGTGTCGAACTGGGCGAATACGACGCGGTGAATCAGTTTGTCTTCGCGCCGGACGGTTCCGATCATGCTTACGCGGCGGTCAAGGGCGATCGGTCTCTCGTTGTCCAGCGCGGCAAGGAGGTCGCGTCCTACGCCGCCGCTCATCGAAACGACTTCCCAGGGTCGAGCCGTCAAGTCGTTCCTGCGATTCGAGACCTGAAGTTCAGCCCGGATTCTCGAACGCTCGCGTATCAGTCGCCTGATGATCTCGTTGTGAACGGGCAGCCGCTCAAACTGGGCGAGCGGTTCAAGATGCCGCTGCAAAGCATGGGATACATCTACGACCATCAGGGCCGATACCGAGGCGTAGCCGGCTCGGAGAGTGCGCGCCCGCGCGGAGAGACGCAGGAGTTCCTCACCATCGACGGCAAGTTTTTTCCGCCGCCGGCTCCTGTGGCGGATGAGGCCGACCAACATTCGCGTTGGAACAACGCCGTGTTCAGCGCCGACGGGAATCACTTCGCATACGGGAGCTTCGAAAAGAAGGCGGGCCCTGCGCCGAGCGGCGGCTGGATCCACGAATGGTTCCTGGTACATGACGGTGTGGAGGTCGAGGGCTCACGCCGCACGTTCAGTCCCTACCGGACCGAGTGCCCATTTGCGATCAACCCCGACGGCCGGCGCGTGGCGTTCGCCAAGCAGGTCCTCCGTGAGGCCACGGTCGGCTCTTCCAAGCACGCGCGAAAGGGCCACGTAAGCCGGTGGTTGGTGGCCGACAACCAAGGGCTTGTCACACAGGAATACGAATCAATCCAGCAGATCGCCTTCAGCCCCGGCGGCAAGCTGCTGGCGCACGTGGTGCAAAATAACCGCGGCTTCCTGCTTGTCGAGAATCAAGAACACCCGCCGGCTCTTGATGTATCCGCGATCGTCTGGAACACCGACGGGAGCCGTTTCGCGTATCTCACGCCGTCGCCTGACGATGTCCACTCGGTCTCCGTCTGCGTCGACGGCGTCATCCAAGCGGGCCACCACTATCCTCAGACCGTGACGGGCCTGCGCTTCGGCGAGAACGGTCGAGACGTGTCCTACGCGGCGTCCAAGGCTCTGTACATCAACGGCGCGAAAGCCGAAGCTCAGGGGCCGCTGGTGTCGATCCTTCCCGACGGGAGAGCGGTCTTCGCCGAGGCTGAGAATGAGTATGACGATCCGTACCGGCAAGCGGCCGCGTACACCATCGGCGATGAACGGATCACGATCCCTGATGGGCAGCGCGTGTTCCTGCATCGTCGTGCGGGCTTGGACAACGCCGCCGTTTCCCCGTTCATCCTTTCTCCCGACGCCCGGCACGTGATCACGGCCGTCACGCCGGAAGGGTGGATGGCGAACGACGAGCGCACCTGGCAACTGCTGATCGACGGCCGGCCGGGACCGAAGTTCGTGCCATTCGCCGTGCCGCCCTACGGCGAGTTCGAATCGCTCGAACACCTGGTGCGGTTCCCCGACGATCAAACGATGCGGCACTTGGCCGTCCGCGACGGAGTGCTGCACGAGGTCGTTTACCATCTCGAGCACCTGAGCGAGATGCTCCCCACCGCGGAGGCCGAAGCCGTCGAGGCGATGGGGGGGTTACACACACTCCACCGGTTCGGCGATGATCCGGTTCAGGGCGGGCAGCCCCGCCTGCTCGTGGTTGCGCCGAACGGAACGTTATTTGGAGCCGCCGACGGCGGGCGGTACGGCGACGGTGTGCTCTTCCGCATGGACCGCGGCGGGTCCGGCTACAAAGTCGTCCACAATTTTTCGGTCAAGAAGAACAACGGTCGCCCTGTCAGCCTGCTGAGCGCATCGGACGGCACGATCTACGGCACCACGTGGGCGCAAAGCCGCTTCAGCACCATCTTCAAGTTTGATCCTTCATCAGATCAGTACGAGACACTCTTCACACTCGATGCCGCCGATCCTCGCGGCGGAGGCGGATCGCTCAAGCTCTGCTCGATCGCCGATGATGGAACGCTCTACGGTGTCGCGGACGCCTCCACTCGCAGCAGGGTGTTCTCGTTCCGGCCGGGCACGAACGAGTTCAAGTATCTCTACGACTCGCAGGGGCCGGGTTACGGCGACCAGCGTCCGCTCGTCGACTCGTTTGCGCTCGGTCGCGATGGGGCGTTGTACGGCGTCTCGAAATACAACGGTCAGTTCCAGGCCGGATTCCTCATCAAGATCGAGCACGACGGCGGCTTCAGCCTGCTCCACGAGTTCGAAGGCGACCCCGACGACGGGAAATACCCCGCCGCTGCGCCCGTGATCGATGCCGACGGAGCGCTCTACGGCGTGACATCCGAAGGCGGCGAATACAACAAAGGCACGGTCTACAGGTTCGCCGCGGACGGCTACCGCGTTCTGCATAACTTCGGCGAGAGCGAAAAGGGGCCGGCCCTGCCCGCCGAACTCTGCATCGCGCGCGATGGATCGCTCATCGGCGTCTTCCGCAACGGCTGCGGCGAATACGGGCAGGAAGCCGGCATGTTCGCCCTCCACACCGACGGCTCCGACTTCCGCGTGCTCTCCACCACGCCCGGGGCCGACGGCCTGCTGCCCGGCCCAGACGGCGAGTACTACGGATTCGGCCGGCAAGAGATCTTCCGCTTCGTCCCAGCGAAGGGCCAGCGTTGATGGAGGCGTTGGCAATCCCGCAGCGGCTTGGGCTCGACCTGCCCAGGGTCGGACGTGACGGCCGACAACAACTTCCACGCCTGGTACGTCTTCACTCCCAACCAGAACGGCCAGGTCACCTTCAGCACCTGCGGCTCCACGGCTCCGGTTCACCGTGAGCGGTACATGAAGCGCAGGTCAGGGTGTTGGCGGCGGGGGGTCGTTGAG